>JAEELF010000047.1 GCA_016288815.1 Ruminococcus sp. | reverse complement strand
GGTCTTATCGAGCGCGACCGCGCCTATCCTTCCGGTCTGCTCGAGTGAGGCTGCAGTCTTGAACAGTATTCCGTTTTTCGCACCGACCCCGCTCCCTACAATAATAGCCACAGGAGTCGCGAGCCCGAGTGCGCACGGGCAGCTTATCACGAGCACGGATATAGCCCTGGCGAGCGAGAATCCGACAGTCTGCCCGACAGCGAGCCAGATAACGAGCGTCAGAAGCGCGATACCGATCACCACAGGAACGAATATCCCCGACACCTTGTCAGCGATCTTCGCGATAGGAGCCTTTGTTGCGGCGGCGTCGCCTACCATTTTTATGATCTGCGAGAGCGTAGTGTCCTCGCCTATGCGTGTCGCTCTGCACCGTATAAATCCCGATTGATTGATAGTCGCCGCCGAGACCTGAGCCCCTGCAGTCTTGTCCACGGCAATGCTCTCGCCGGTCAGGGTGGATTCGTTCACGGCGCTGCTTCCGTCCACGACTATACCGTCAACCGGAATGCTCTCCCCGGGACGGACCACGAATTCGTCGCCCGTCTGTACCTCCGCGACAGGCACGGTACATTCGATACCTTCCCGCACGACAGTCGCAGTCTGTGGAGCGAGCTTCATAAGACCTTTCAGAGCGTCGGTGGTCTTGCCCTTGGAGCGCGCCTCAAGCATTTTCCCGACAGTAATGAGCGTGAGTATCATTGCCGCAGATTCAAAGTAGAACTCGTGTGAATAGCCGGCGACACGCGTCGTATCGCCGTTAAGCTGAGCGTTTGTCATCGCAAGAAGCGCGCACACGCTGTAAACGAACGACGCCCCTGAGCCGAGCGCTACGAGCGAATCCATATTCGGAGCGCGCCGGACGAGCCCCTTGAAGCCGCTGATAAAAAACTTCTGGTTGATGACCATGACAATAGCAGCAAGGAGCATTTGGAGTATCCCGAGCATGACGTGATTGCCCGCGATGGTACCGGGTAGCGGTGCGCCGAACATCGAGTGTCCCATTGAAAGATACATCAGCACTGCCAAGAATCCGACAGACGCAATGAGCCGGCGTCTCAGAATAGGAGTTTCGCGGTCTTTGAGTGCATCATCAGGGTCAGCAACTTTTTTTGCGTCCTTCACGGACGCAACATACCCGGCAGCAGTCACAGCCCGAATTATCTCACTGTCAGAAGCGCTGCCCTCAACGCCCATTGAGCTCGTCAGCAGACTGACCGAGCACGCCGTCACGCCCTCGACATTATAAACAGCCTTTTCGACTCTCGCGCTGCACGCTGCGCAGCTCATTCCCGTAACATCGTACTGTCTCATAAATGCGCCTCCTGTTGTTATACTATGCTAATTATATACTATTGTTATTTCTTTGTCAATAGTTTGCTGCAAAAAGCAGGAGAGTCCCCTCCCCTGCTTAGTATTGCCTATTTAAGAGCTTCCCATTCCTTTTCCTTGAATCCGACGAGCACCTTATCCCCGCTAACAGCGATAGGTCTTTTCACGAGCATACCCTCGGTCGCGAGCAGCTTGAGCTGCTCCTCCTCGGACATCGTCGGAAGCTTATCTTTCAGCTCCATTGACTTGTAGAGCAGCCCGCTTGTGTTGAAGAATCGTTTGAGCGGCAGACCGCTGAGCCTGTACCACTCTGACAGTTCATCATACGTCGGATTATCGGCCTTTATGTCGCGCAGCTCGTATGCGATACCCTGCGCTTCGAGCCAGTCCTTAGCCTTTTTGCAGGTCGAGCATTTCGGATAGCAGATGAATTTCATATTGTTCCCTCCTGTTTGGTGCGCTCGATGAGTTCAGCTTCGCTGATAACAGCGATTTCAAGCTCCTGAGCCTTTGTGAGCTTGCTCCCGGCGTCTTCGCCGGCAACAACAAAATCGGTCTTCTTTGAAACCGAACCGGAGACTTTGCCCCCGAAGCTTTCGATGAGCGCTTTTGCCTCGTCACGCTTCATAGTGGGCAGCGTACCGGTCAGTACGAAGGTCAGCCCGGCAAAACGGTCATCGCTGCCAGATCTTTTGCTGTAGGTCATGTTGACCCCGGCGTCACGGAGCTTTTCTATCATCTCAACGCGGTGTGGCTCGTGCATTGCAGTCACAAAGCTCTCCGCCATGATACCGCCGAAGCCGTCGATCGCGGAGATATCGTCAGTCGAAGCAGCAAGAAGCATATCCATTTCCGGGAATTTCTCACAGAGCAAAGTCGCCGCACGCTGACCGATATTCCTGATACCGAGTGCGTGGATAAGGCGGTCGAGCGCATTTTTCTTGGACGCATCTATAGCCGTAATAAGGTTTTCCGCAGACCTATCGGCGAATCTGTCAAGCCCTATCAGGTCCTCCTTGCGGAGCGAATAGAGATCAGCCGGCGAGCTGACGAGCCCCTTTTCGACGAGCAGCTTCATGTTGGCTTCGCCTAGACCGTCGATGTTCATCGCGTTCTTCGACGCAAAATGTATCATACTTTTTAATAGCTGCGCTGGACACTGCATATTCGGGCAGCGAAGGACGCTCTCGCCCTCGTCGCGTACTGACGGCGTACCGCACACCGGACATCTCTCCGGAAGCCTGAACGGTTCCGAAGCGTCCGCGTGATTTACTGAGCGCAGCACCTCGGGGATTATCTCGCCAGCCTTCCGGACAACTATCGTGTCGCCGATGCGGATATCCTTTTCGTTGATGAAATCCTGATTGTGCAGCACCGCGCGTGAAACGCTCGTCCCCGCGAGGAATATCGGCTCAAATACCGCAACAGGCGTGATAGCGCCGGTCCGCCCCACGTTGACTTCAATATCGAGGAGCGTGGTCTCTTTCTCCTCCGGCGGGTACTTATAAGCGACAGCCCATTTCGGCGTCTTGGACGTCGAGCCCATTATATCGCGCTGCGCGAGGTCATTGACCTTCACGACAACGCCGTCGATGTCGAAGGAATAGTCCGCGCGCGCCTGACCGATACGGTCGATCTCAGCCTTTATCTCCTCAGCGGTCGTACAGACCCTGTAGCTCGGGATAGTCTTGAAGCCGAGCCCGCGAAGTGTGTCGAGCGAGCCTGTATGCGTGTAAAACTCCGTCCCGCGCACCTGCTGTACGTTGAAAATGAACATATCGAGCGAGCGCTTTGCAGTGACCTTCGGGTCCTTCTGACGCAGTGACCCCGCAGCAGCATTTCGAGGATTCTTGAATGGCTGCTCGTCCATGAGCTCCTGCTGCTCAACGAGCTCGAAGAAGCTGTTTCGCGGCATATAGACCTCACCCCTGACTTCAAGGAACTCAGGTGCGCCCTTGAGCTTCAGCGGGATCGAGCGTATAGTTTTAATATTGGCAGTGACGTCCTCCCCGACGAACCCGTCGCCGCGGGTCGAGCCTCGGGTGAGTATCCCCTCCTCGTATTCGAGCGAGGCAGACAGACCGTCTATTTTAGGCTCTACAGAGAACTCAACTGAGCCCAGTTCTGTCCTGCACCGCTCGACGAACGCTTCCACTTGTTCGATGGAGAAAACGTCCTGTAAGCTCGCCATCTGCACAGCGTGCAGGACCTTCTCGAACTTGCTCAGGGCGATACCGCCCACTCGTTGTGTTGGAGACGTCGGGAGCACAAGCTCCGGAAACTGAGCCTCGAGAGCTTTGAGCTCCTGCATGAGCATATCAAAATCGTAGTCGCTGATCTCCGGGTCGTCGAGAACGTAGTAGCGGTAGCTGTGTCTGTCAAGCTCCTCTGACAGCTCCGCAATCCTTTTCTGTGCCTCAGTCTTGTCCATATGGTCTCCCCCGTTCAAAGATTAACTATATGTATTATACCACATCTGCGCGATAAATGCAAATGCGAACGTTATATTGTTCAAGCCTGCGCGCATATCATCAACTATACTTATTACGGAGGTACGCTTATGCTGCTTGAATTACTGAGAAATCTGTTCTTTTTCGCACTGCACGTCGATAACAGCACGGTCTTCCCGAAACCGCTGTCCAAAGCCGAGGAGGAGAAATGCTTCCGGCTTATGTCCGAGGGAGACAATTCCGCCAAGAACAGACTGATAGAGCACAATCTCAGACTTGTCGCGCACATCGTGAAGAAATACGCTTCCAGCACGGCAGAGCAGGACGAACTCATCTCAGTCGGTACGATAGGACTGATAAAGGCAGTCACGACCTTTGACTACAGCAAGGGCGCCCGCTTCGCGACATACGCGAGCAGGTGCATAGAAAAAGCAATTGTATCTTAACGGCTCTCACAAACTCGTAGGAAGTAATCCAAGAGCCTTTTCGGGAATTTGGAAGGTTTACAGCAAATTGAACGACAGCTTTTTCGTAATGTATCAGAATAAAAATGGCAAGATCCGATATGCCCCCCTTTACATTTGCACTTTGAGCTTTAATAAGAATCGTTTTCTCACGAAAGCTCAGATATTCCTCCATGATAATCCAGACCCCGAAAGGCTTGAAACTGTATCGGACAAGCTAAAATGGTATCGTATCAATAGCGGACTCATTCAACGTGACGTTGCAAAGGCAATGGAGGTTGACAGAACGACTTATTCCCGATATGAAGATAACGTCCTTGACATCTATCCTTTAGACAAGCTTTCCAAAGCAGCAATGCTCTTCGGAATAGACATCACCTCCCTTCTCGATGATTTCAATTTATTCCTCTTCAACGATCAGGGTAAACAAATAAAGGGACTGCGTAAGTCTATGAAGCTTACACAATCCCAATTTGCAAAATATATAAGAACACCTCTCGGAACTCTTAAAAAATGGGAGCAGAACAACGCAAATATTCCGAAAAAAGCTTTTCAAAATCTTTTGCAGTTGCAGAAGGCTCTCCATAACGTCTGACAGGCTCGTGAACGCTTTTGAACCTTTTAAGCGAACCCGTTTGCCCTTAAAAATCAAACGCTTTACAGAAGCTCTGAGAGGCGTGAAATGAGGAAGATGAAGAATATGAGGTTGATTATAAATGAATCATTTGGGTAGAAAACTACCGGAGTTTCAGGCTGTTTATCAACATTTTCTAATCAAATTAAAAAGACGGAGTTGTCACACTCCGTCTTTAATACTGTTTATGTACCAGCAGCTATTTGAACTTTATCACAGATCATTGTAATAAGTCGTTTTGTTTCAACTTCCGAAAGATTCATTTTCTTGATTCTTTCGATTACAGTTTTAGCTTGAACTTCGGCTAAGTTTTTGCATAATGCTCTCTGCACATCAGCCGATTTTGGAAAATGAGATATCACCTGCATAACAACGACCTCCGTATTACAGCTTATTAAGCATAGTTTGTACATTATGACTTTTTCTTACGTTCAGAATTGAATTGAGAACGTGTTACATGATTAACAATTCTTTCTTCTTTGTTTTCGTCATCATGCTGTAATACTACTTCGTAAGTCCTATTAAAAACAGCATCATCGAAGTTGAATTTTTCCTTTGCTTTCCCATAGGTTGTGCGAATCGTTACAGGCTTTTTGATACCCTTTGAATAGCTATAAAACCTCTTACCCTGAGGGTAGAAATGTAGTCTCGCACCTTTAACGATACACTTTGTATCATTCGGCTTTTCTGACTCCTTTTCAAATACATCTATGTTTTTTAGATGAGCCATAAAGTAAGCACCAATATTGTCATTATTCTTTATCTTATCAACCCATGCATAACCATTCCCCCAGAATTTTTCAAGTTTTTCTTTCGGAATAGAAAGGTACCCTTTATTTTTAGATTTTATAAGAACGTGAATATGCCATGTACCAGTATGCTGAGGTTCTATTATACGGATATAGTCTAAATCAGAATAATTGTAATTCAGTTTTTCCCAGAACGTTTTGAAATCCCTTGATGCCTTATCAAAATCGTCCATTTTCTCAGAATAAGTCAGAATTACATGAAGTTCATTGATATTAGATTGAAAGTTATTGTTGATAAGGTAGAGAAGATTTTCAAATGATTTGTTAAGATTCCTTTTCTTGTTTTGATTTGCGTTAATGTGATGCTTACGTACTTCACCAGTTTTAGTATCATAGTATTCGGTTTTGCTGATATGTTTGTAACGGCTGATTCGAGTTGATCTTTTCTCAAGCGTTTTCAACTCCGTTATGTTTCCGCAGTATACAATTTCTGTAATAGCGTCGTCGGAAGGTGTGTAGTTCGTAACTATCCTTGTAGTTACTTTTTTTCGTTTTTTCATAAAAAACAGCTCCTTTAGTTTAAATTAGTCAAATTCAACCAGAGGATAAAGCTTTGGATTAGATTTGACACGTTAAACTCGTTTTGAGCTGAAAAATCCTCCTCAATCAGTAATTGTTTACAGAATGTTCACATTTTAATGCGAAATAAAAAATCCCTGAAATTTATTAACTTTTCAGAGACTTTTAAATATAGTTAATTCTTTTCCGCTGATGTACCTGCAAAAATCAAGTAAAAAGGACATAAAAAGCACTCCACAAAATGTGGAGTGCTAAATTAATTTTTATTAAATCATATAAAGCCTTAGAAGACTAAAACGTCAGTAATCTCAATTTTCTTTATATTAGAGCCTGCGTCAATGTTATAGAGATCGTCAAAAGAATATTTTTCACCTTTATTTAATGCATCAGTTTCAATTTTACAAGTAGCAATTGATCTGTCATATTCGTTATATACATCAAAATAAACAGTGATTCCAGAATAACAATCTATTTTCGAGGTGATTTCACCTTTGATTGAAAGCAAAGAAACATCTGAATTGTATTCTACCGAAAAATCACTCAGAGTTACTTCATCAGTGCTCTCAAATTTGCCATAATCCACTTCTATACCGCTTGAATCAATAATGATTACAATTACTATTATCAGTAATGCAGCGATAATTGCACCAATAACCAACTTTGTAGGATATTTCTTTTTTGTTGGCTCAACAGGAGCAGCAGCAACAGCTTCCTGAAAAGCAGCAACATCAATCTGAATCTTAGTTCCACATGACAGGCAAGTATTTGCTCCATCAGGAACCTCTTTTCCACAGTTTTTACAAATCATATTCTCACCCTCTTATTATATTAACTACAGTGGATAATGCTCTTTTCCAGTCGTCCTTCTGCTTTCCAACGACTAAGAATTGATGTGTTTTTCCGTCAGTTGTGCAAACTTTTATCATGTTTCCTGATGGTATAAGGACATTGAAGCTGTCATCACTTGATGAAATAGAGGAAAGTGGAATATCTTCGATTTTTGATAACAGAGTGGTTTTAAATATTAATCTTTGGTTTGTGAGAATTAAAGTACCGCCTTTGTTTACTCCAAGAATAACGGTTTTATTTGCTCTTCCTTCCATAAGAATTTGCTCATTTGGATTTAAAAAATTATAAGCCATTGTTATGCCTCCTGTTTATTATTTTTTGTAAATACAGCTAAACTATTTCAGACTTCGTCTCCTTTCTGTATATATTAACTACATTATAGCATTAATAATGCTCACAGTCAATATATAATGCTACAAATTAATTTATTCGTTTTTGTAAATAATGTATAATAAAAAGAGTAAGGAAGTGAAGCTATGGAAAAAGAAATTGATTACGTTGCACTCGGTATGAGGATACGCAAGGCAAGAAAAGATAGTCATGTAACGCAGGAACAGCTCGGAGAAATATGCGAGCTATCTACAGCTCATGTAGGACATATTGAAAGAGGAACTCGTATTCCTTCTCTTGATACTCTTTTCAGGATTGCGCAGGCTCTTAATGTCAGTATGGATTATTTGATATTTGACTCCATTGCTCCAGAAGAAAGCCTTTTTACATCTTTGGATTCTATCCTAAAAAACAAAGACAAGAGAAAAGTTAAGACCTTTCTTACCGTCGTACGTTCAATAGCTGATAAAATTGATGAGTTTTAATAGAAAAGCCCCCTGATGAATATCATCAGAGGGATTATTTTTTTCTTTGAAAAATTATTTACTCAAATTTCGTTAAAATTGTTGCAATTAAAGCAAATTTGCGGTATAATAGTCTTAGGAAAAGCCGTAACGTGATACAAAAGGCTCAATTATTCAAGGAGGTCAACATGATTGATTTACGTAAAACAGCGATATATTCAAGAAAATCAAAATTCACAGGAAAAGGAGAAAGCATTGAAAGCCAGATTGAAATGTGCAGAGCTTACCTAAAAGCTAAATTTCCTAACGTCAAGGACGAGGATATAATCGTCTACGAGGACGAAGGTTACTCAGGAGGTAACACCAATAGACCGCAATTTCAGAAAATGCTCAAAGAGTGCAGGCAGAACAATATTTGCAGGATAGTTTGCTACAAGCTCGACAGAATAAGCCGAAGTATTGCTGACTTTATCAAGCTCACTGAGGAATTGAAGCTCCACAATGTTGATTTTGTTTCTATCAACGATAACTACGAAACTCATACCTCAACTGGTCGTGCTATGCTCTCAATGACTATGGTATTCGCTCAACTTGAACGTGAAACTATTGCAGAACGAATACGTGACAATATGCTCTACCTCGCAAGAGACGGACGCTGGCTCGGAGGTAATACTCCAACAGGTTACAGAAGTGCAGAAACAGTTGGAAGCGTTACAGTTGACGGACGAAAGCGTAAAGCTCGTATGCTTGAAATTGTTGATGAAGAAGCGAGGTTAGTAAAGCTTATCTACTCGAAATTCCTTGAATATAAGTCACTCACTCAGACCGAAACATACATGATTCAGCATGACATTCTCACAAAGCAGGGAAAGCCGTTTACTCGTTTTGCACTCAAAAACATCTTGCAGAATCCAGTTTACCTGATAGCTGACGAGCAGGCATGGAATTATTTTACTGCCGCTGATACCGAAATTTACTCCAATAAAGAGCAGTTTGACGGTATTCACGGAATGATGGCATATAACAAGACCAATCAACAGACTGGCAGAGCAAACGTTATAAATGATATCAGCGATTGGATAATTTCGGTAGGAAAGCACAATGGAATGATAAAAGGAGCAGATTGGGTAGAGGTACAAAAGCTCCTTAATCAGAACAAATCCAAATCGTATCGCAAGCCAAGAAGCAATGTTGCACTGCTTTCAGGACTTCTTTTCTGTGGACATTGCGGAAGTTTTATGCGTCCTAAGCTCACTCAGAGAAGAAACAAAGACGGCGAGTTGATTTACGATTATCTTTGTGAACTCAAAGAAAAGAGTAAAAGTCAGAAATGCGATATGAAGCGTCCGAATGGTAATGAGCTTGACCGACTTGTTTGTGAAGAAGTAAAGAAAATCGCAGCAGATCCGTCTGATTTTATGAAACATTTGAAACGTGGTCTCAGAAATATGGACTACAACAGCGAATCCTATCAGGAAACATTAAAGGAATTAAGGAAGTCCAAAACCAAATACGAAAAGCAGATACAAAATCTTGTTGAATCACTTGCACAGTCTCAGGATTCAGCAGCTACAAGCTATATTTTAAACCAAATCAATGAAATTGACAGTAAAATCAAAGCCATTGAAAATCAGATACAGGAATATCTTGACCTTGCCAATAATACGAACTCATCGGAAGAAGATTTCGAGATACTTGCTGAAATGCTCTCAAATACAGCCGATTACATTGACGAAATGACTGTTGAACAGAAAAGAAATGCTCTCCGCAGTATCATTCATAAAATTGTTTGGGAGGGTCAGAAAGTTCACGTTTACTTCTTTGGTTCTGAGGACTCCGAAATTGACCTTTCAACTGACGAAATTTCAGGAGCCGCTGAGATAGGGTTGCAAACGAGATACTAATGAGCTTCCGCGCCGCGAAGAAGTCCTCGGGTGACATCTACATCAACGAGCCCGTCGAGACTGACAAGGACGGCAATGCGCTCACGCTCATGGATCTCATCGACGACGGCGTGGACATTCACGAGCAGGTAGACCTGATGATAAGGTCACGTCAGCTTTATGCCTTCCTCGGGGAGTGTCTCGACAGCCGCGAGCTCGATATAATCATCTGGCGCTACGGTCTGTACGGCAGAAGCCCTCACACCCAGATTGAGACTGCTCAGAAGCTCGGGATATCGCGTTCTTACGTCTCGCGGATAGAGAAAAAGGCAGTGGAAAAGCTGCGTAAAAGATTTGAGAGTGAGCCGTTCTGAGGGTTGCGGAAAGGCAGAAAATGTGGTATCATTATCACAGGAAGTGATGATATGATCTACACAGAGCTCACAATTAAGGCGATGAAGCTCGCCTACGCCGCCCACCATGGGCAGACCGACAAGGCTGGCGTCCCCTACATTTTCCACCCGTTCCACGTCGCGGAGCAGATGACCGATGAGTACTCGACCTGTGCGGCACTCCTCCATGACGTCGTCGAGGACACTGACGTTACTATCTCCATGCTCGAAGCTGAATTCCCGCCCGAGGTCACTGAAGCTGTGAAAGTCCTGACTCATGAGGAGGGCGTTGATTACGTCGAATACCTGCGTAACATCGAAGACGATCCGATAGCGAAAGCAGTGAAGCTCGCGGACATTGCCCACAATTCCGACCGGACCCGTCTTGCAACCGTCGGAACAGTCAGCGCAGCCGAAGCCGAAAGACTGCGGAAAAAGTACGAAACAGCGTGGGATATCCTTGCCGGTAAAAAGTAAAAGAGAAATATTATTCATGCTCGGTTGCTTTAGTTGAAGATTTGTGCTATAATGTAACTTGCATTGAAAAATCCGGAGGTGTAGAAATGGAGCTTACAGTCAATAGCGGCATATGGGGAGCTATGTTTGGTGTACCGTGTATAGTCGCGGATAATTTTCTCAAGCTCGCAACAGGCGGGCAGATAAAGGTGTTGCTGTACCTTCTCCGCAGCTCCGGAAAGACCGTGACAGAGCATGACATCGCCCTGAACACAGGCGTAACTGAACAGGAAGCCGCCGAGGCAGTCCTGTTCTGGCAGCAGGCGAACGTCCTCACCTCCACGGAGATAAACGCGGAGAGCCTTGCTCCCGTAGCTCCGTTGCTGCAAATGCCACAGCAGAGCGCAGCTATGTCAACGCCGCCCGTAAGGGGGAGCGTACCTGCTCCGGAGCCGAGGCGAGTTCAGCTCCAGCCCTCGGAGATCGCGAGTATGATGAGGGATTCAAAGGATATTTCCGAACTTTTCCGCATTTCAGAATCTACCCTCGGGACGCTCAACCACTCCATGCAGAACACGCTGATACAGCTGTATGAGTACTTCGGCATGAAGAAGGAGGTCATCATCACCCTCCTCACCTACTGCGCGCAGATAGAAAAAACTGACTGCCGCTATATAGAGCGGGTCGGCGCAGACTGGTCTGACAAGGGCATCGACACGCTATCCGAGGCGCAGAAGGAGGTCCAGCGCCTAACCAGATCTCACGACTATACAGTAAAGATAATGAAGCTCTTCGAGATGGAGCGCCGACCGACCACCAAGCAGGCAGAATTCATAGATAAGTGGGAAAAAGATGGCTTTTCTGCCGACCTTGTCGTGTACGCCTACGAAAAAGCTTATGAAAACACAGGAAAGCTCTCCTTTCCATACATAGACAAGGTATTGACTTCATGGCGGGACAGCGGTCTTAAGTCCGTCAAGGAAGTTAAAAATGCGGAATCAGACTACAAGAGTAAGAAAAAGCCGGACAAGTCCGGCGGTGTGCCGTCAGACATCGACAAATACAACGTAGTGATAGATAAGTTTTAACGGAGGAGAATATGGACATCGACACGCTCGAAAAGGTTCAGGAAATAATTAAAAACAGGCGGAACAAAGCATACTCTGACAACGAAGCCCGCATTCGCGAGATAAACGAAAAGCTCCCGCAGATTCGGGAGATAAACGACGCTCTCTACAACACGAGCCGCGAGCTCATAAGCATAATCGCAGGTAACTCAAAGGAGGAAGCCGCTGTCAAGATAGAGCAGCTCAAGCGCAACAACCTCGAAGCACAGGCTATGACCCGTATGCTGCTCAGGTCGAACGGCTACCCCGAGGACTACCTCGACCTCCACTACACCTGCCCTGTCTGCTGCGATACGGGCTATAACGGCGAGCGCTACTGCGACTGCTTCCGAGAGCTCTACGGCAAGATAGCCTCGAGTGAGCTCGAGCAGAATGCCCTCCTAAGTGCCTCAACGTTCGATTCGTTCAGTCTCAGGTACTATCAGGGCGGGGACCTCGAAAAAATGCAGAAAAAGCTCGAATTCTGCCGCAAGTACGCCGATGAGTTCACTCCCGGTTCAGAGAGCATATTCATGTTCGGAAGGACAGGACTCGGCAAGACACACCTCTCCTTCGCGATAGCGAACGTCGTCCTCGCAAAGGGTTACAGTGTGATATACGATTCGGTCATTAATATACTGCGCAGCATCGAGCGTGAGCACTTCAGCCGCGAGCACAGCTCAGATGCTATTGACCGAATAATGGACTGCGACCTGCTTATTCTCGACGACCTCGGCACTGAGTACGAGACCGCTTTTTACAATTCGACTGTGTACAACATCATCAACACGCGCCTGAACTCAGGCAAGCCGACCATTATCAGCACGAATCTCGATTTCAAAGGTATCAGCCGCCGATATGACGAGCGCGTGGTATCGCGCATAATCTCGACCTACAAATGCCTTGAATTCACCGGTGAGGACGTCCGGCTGCAAAAGATCAGAGAAAAATAAAACAAGTCCGGGGACGATCAATTCGTTCCCGGACTTGTTCTGTATAGGTGAGATTGTAATGTTTACGAACTCATTTTGAGCTTGAACGGATTGAACTTCCTGTAAGCACGGGAGTTCTTCTCGACTGAAAGGCTCTTTGCAAGCTCATCGAGGTAATCCGAATACTCCTGATAATAAAGATCCTCAACGAGCGAGGAAACATTGTCCTCCGACCAGAGGTCGTCCTCGGTCATACGCTCCTTGATGTCCTCCTTGATAATGACAACGAGGGTCTCATCGTCGTACTCATAAACTACAGCCTTGTTGAGCTGGAGTTCATTGAAAACGAAATCGTTGTAGTTTATGTAGTCCACCTCGCCCTCGGCGGTTTCGGTCGTCGTAGTAGTGGGATCCACAGTGCTTGCATCAACAGTGGTTGTAGTGTACTTCTGGACAATAGCCTCATTCGCGTAGGGATCAGTAGTTGTAGTCTCGGTCGAGGACTCGTCCGAGGAAGTAGTGGTAGTAGTCGTAGTTGTAGTGGTCGTCTCGCCGGAGACCGTAGTGGTCTGAGTTGCAGCGTACTCGTCGTACTCCTTGCTGAGCTCGTCCATCTTGTACATCTTATCCATATTGCCGGAAACCGCATTGATCTGCTCGGCATACGAATCTGCGAGGTCGCGGACCTCCTTCTTCTCAGCGTCGCTGAGCGGATTGCCGTCTGCGTCATTGTAGCTCATAACTATGTACTTCACGCGGGCGTTGTTCTCCTCGTAGTACGAGCGGAGCTCCTCGTCGGACATACCCTTTTCGCCGCCGGGGCCGTAGTAATAGTCGAACATCTTCTCGAGCTTGAGTGAGTTCATCAGTATAGCGCTGAGGGACTCCTTCCCGACACCGTTGTCAGCGTAAACAGACTGCTCGAGGTAATAGTCAACGATCTCATCGAAGTTCGCGAGATCCTCGTCAGTGAACTGGATATCGAGCTTCTCGAACTCCTCCTCAACGGCAATGAAGTCGCGGCAGTACTCAGTTGCTCTGTTCTGTATCCAGTCTGTAGCGTCAAGACCATCGATATTTGCCTTCTTGACATCAGCAGCCGTAGGAGATGTCGTACCGCTGCTGCTGACATTAGAAACAGCCTCGTTGTATGCCTGAACGGTGTAATAAACAAAAATTCCAGCTCTTACGTCACGGCCGTCTATTGTGAGCGCAGTCTGCGTACCCTTGCCGAGAGTGGGAGTACAACCGGTCGAAGTAGCTGCGAGCGAAACAGCAGTAAGGGCTGCTGCAAATTTAGTTAATTTTTTCATTTATATGCCTCCGAAATATGAAAAATTCCAAATACCTAATCATTATACTATATTTTTTCTGAAATGTCCATAGTAAATGCAAAAATTTTTTTGTGTTTTCGCGCAGTTTTCCGGTTAAATCATTTTCGGTGCGAATATTTTGCGGTTATCCTTGACTTTGAACCTCAAAAATGGTAAAATTAGAATATATGTATTAATGTAGGAAGGTGTATTCAATGATAGTAAAGCTGCTCTCGCATACTCCTGACCCGGAAAAACTCGTCGCGACCGCTGCGAAGCTCTGCTACTCAAGCAGCGATATAACCTCGCTCCGGGACGGTCTCACCGAGGACAAGACCCGTGATTTCATCAATATGATAGCGTCGATAGGACACGAGAGCGTAATGGAGCACGTCAGCTTCACCTTCGGCATTGAAGGCATATCGCGTGCCTGCTCACATCAGCTCGTGCGCCACAGGATAGCCTCCTACTCCCAGAAGAGCCAGCGCTACGTCAACGAGAACGGCTTTGAGTTCATCACTCCCCCGTCTATCGCTGCGATACCCGAGGCAAAGTCCGAATTCGACCGTGTGATGTCCGAGCTGACGGACAGCTACGAGAAGATAGCTGATATCCTCACTGAAAAGCACAAAGCTGCCTTCATCGCTGAGGGTATGGACGAGAAAACTGCCGCTTCCAAAGCACGCAAGCTTGCCAACGAGGACGCAAGATTCATTCTCCCCAACGCCTGTGAGACCAAGATCGTCGTAACGATGAACGTCCGCTCGCTGTTCAATTTCTTCCAGCACCGCTGCTGCAACCGCGCACAGTGGGAGATCAGAGCCGTTGCTGACGAAATGCTGAGGCTGTGTCTTTGTGTAGCGCCTGAGCTGTTCAGCCACGCCGGACCCTCCTGTGCAGTGACCGGAAAGTGTCCAGAGGGCAAGATGACCTGCGGCAAGATGAATGAGGTCAGGGCGAAGTACGAAGCTCTCAGAGCCGCCGCACGCACCCAAGCCTGACACGGAGGGCATATGCTCGAATTCAGAGAAATAGACATTTCAGACAGAGAAAGGGCAAATAAAGCTCTGCGGGAGTCCGACTTCCGCGGCTGCGAGTACAGCTTCGCCAACAACATGGCGTGGAGGCGTCTCGCGGGTTCAAAGGTAGCTTTCTTCAAGGACTTTTACATATCCTGCGCGTTCGATACAGAGGACGGCGTCCCGCTGTTCCTGTTTCCGTCCGGCACCGGTGACTATACTGAGGTATTTACTGAAATGAAGCGTTTTACGGAGAGCCTTGGCAAGCCGCTTCGCGTGTCCGGTGTCACGAATGATACGCTCAGCCTGCTCGGGGAGCTCTTCCCGGGACAGTTTGAGTCGGAATACAGCAGAGACTACTCCGATTACGTCTACCTCACTGAGGACCTCATCTACCTCCCCGGTAAGAAGTTCCACGCAAAGCGCAATCACCTCGCAAGATTCAGACAGAACGACTATGAGTTCCGAATGCTGACCGAGCGCGACTTTGACGACTGCATCATCTTCCTCACAGAGGATTATAACTGCCGCGAGGGCAGCATAGACCATTCGATGATCGCGGAGCAGTTTGCGATAAACACCTATTTTACCTACTTTGGCGAGCTCGGGCTAACGGGCGCCGCGATATGGATAGACGGAAAAATAGCGGCTGCTACTATCGGTGAGCCTATATGCTCTGATACCTTCGGCGTCCACATCGAAAAGGCGAACACTGTCCACCCCGGTATCTATGCCGGTATCAACAACCTCTTCGCTGTCTCGGCGGCGTCAGAGTACAGATATGTCAACCGCGAGGAGGACATGGGTCTTGAGGGACTGCGCAAAGCGAAACTCTCCTATCGTCCCGCGTTCCTGCTCGATAAATATACAGTCACATTCAAGTGAAAGGAAGATAATATGATATACGTTTTTCTCGCAAACGGCTTTGAAGAGACCGAGGCTATCGCACCGATAGATCTTCTCCGCAGGAGCGGCAAAAAGGTCGTGACTGTCGGCGTCGGCGACAATGTGATAGTCGGCTCACACGGTCTCCCTGTAGTTGCTGATACTATCGCGCAGGAGGCTCAGCTTACTGATGAGCTCGAGGGGATCGTCCTCCCCGGCGGTATGCCCGGCACGCTCAACCTTGAAAAATCCAAGTACGTTCAGGCAGCTATCGACTACTGTGCAGAGAACGGCAAGGTCATCGGCGCGATCTGTGCTGCACCCTCCATTCTCGGACACAAGGGACTTCTCAAAGGCAGGACAGCAGTCTGCTACAGCGGATTCGAGACTCAGCTTGAGGGCGCGAACATCGGTGATACTTCCGTTGCTGAGGACGGTATCTTCATTACGGCAAGAGGCGCAGGAGTTGCAGTTGACTTCGGACTGAAGCTCGTTGAGAAGCTCGTCTCCAAGGCAGAGAGCGACAAGCAGCGCGCTGCGATACTCTGCGACTGAATGAACAGCAAAAAAGACTACCGGAAGCATTATTCCGGTGTGAGAAAGACCGCCAAGACCGATGATAAGGATATGCTCATCAGCGCGCGTGTGCTTGCTGACGAGCGTGTCAGGAACGCACAGACAGTCCTGCTTTTCGCATCATTCTGCTCGGAGCCCGATACATGGGATATCGGCGAAAAGCTGCTGATACAGGGAAAAACTGTAGCTTTCCCGAAGTGCCAAACCGCCGGACATATGACCTTCCACACAGTTGATGATATATCGAGACTCCGCGGCGGCGAACCGGGTAAGTATGACATCTGCGAGCCCGACGAATCACTCCCCTGCCCAGACCTCAGCAGCGATACAGTCTGCATAGTTCCGGGACTTGCGTTCACACTGAACGGCGGACGTCTCGGCTACGGCGGAGGCTACTACGACAGGTTCCTGTCGGCACACAAAGACATCTACACCATCGCGCTGGCGTATGAGGAGCTCATCGCTCCGCAGCTCCCGCTTGAGGAGCACGACCTGCGTGTGGATCAAATAATAACAGAAGAAAGGACGGTGCTCTGCAATGCAGAATAACGATGATCTGATAAACAGTATACTGAATGATCTCGACACCAAAAAAGAGCAGCCCCAGCCGGAGCCTAAGCAGGACATTCCCGCCGCAGCCCAGCCGGAGCAGCCTGTTCAGCGTTCAAGCGCTCCCCCGCTCAGACAGCTGAGACCGGTCCATGAGCGCAGACTCAAGCCGGAGAACCAAACAGGATACCAGCAGCCTCAGCCCATGAACGCTCCTCCCTACCCTCAGCCCGACTATCCCGGTCAGCCTGAGAACGGCGGTGTTCCGGTTCGCGGCATGGAGACCGCTCCCCCGCGAAAGCACAAGAAAAAGAAGAAGCAGCGCAGCCGCCTTCCGGGCGTACTTATCCTTACGACGTTCATCTTTGCTGTGTCGATATGCCTTTCAATGGTCATCATCGCGTTCGGCAAGGATATGCTCGGCATAGGCAAGAGCGACGCGAACAAGCTGATAAATATCCCCGAGGGCGCCACCACCGAGCAGATAGCCACGCTCCTCAAGGACGAGGGTATCATCAAGTCGCCCAAGTGCTTCCTGCTTTTCTCGAGCCTGAGAAAGTCTGACACCGCGTACATCGCCGGTGAGCACTTTATCCGCCCTAACATGGCATACGAGGAGATAATCTACGAGCTCACAAATATATCCACCGAGCAGAGCGTCTCCGTCGAAGTCACCTTCCCCGAGGGTCTGAATATCTACGAGATCGCTGATATCCTCGAGAAGAACAACGTCTGCAACGCCGATGAGTTCGTGTTCTACTTCAATTCCGGCGGATTCGGCTTCGAGTTCGAGGATAAGCTCCCGTCTGATACCACGCTGAAGCTCAATCGTATGGAGGGCTACTGCTTCCCTGATACCTACTACTTCTACGAGAACATGGAGCCCGAAAAGGTCTGCCAGAAGATATATTACAACTTCAACTCGAAGATGACCGAGGAAAGATACAAGAAAATGGAGGACATGGGACTCTCCCTCGATCAGCTCGTAACGCTCGCTTCTATCGTCCAGAAGGAAGCACCGAATGCTGACTCGATGAAAATGGTAGCCTCTATCTTCCTCAACCGACTGAGAAACCCTGCAGAGTTCGGTGGTAAGCTCCAGTCCGACCCGACGACCAACTACGCAAACGATGTCGTAAAGCCTCACCTTGAGCTCTACAATAAGAACATGATCGACGCCTACGACACCTACATCGGCACAGGTCTCCCGCCCGGAGCTATCTGCAATCCCGGTATCGAGGCAATAGACGCAGTCCTCGAGAACTTCCCGACCGACTACTACTACTTCGCCGCAAACATCTACACCGGCGTAACGCTCTACGCTAAGACTCTTGATGAGCACAATGAGAATCTTGCTGAGATCGACAGGCAGTACGAGGAATACTACGAGGCTTCGAGAGCCGCTGAACTGGAGGCGCAGAATGAATAAGCTCGAAGTTCTTGCACCGGCTGGTGATGAGGAACGCTTCGGCGCCGCGATAAACTACGGCGCTGACGCGGTATACCTCGGACGCAAGCAGTTCGGAATGAGAGCATCACCGATGAACTTTGACTTCGACCAGCTCGTCAGAGCAGTCGGAGAGGCTCACCGCCGCGGCATAAAGGTCTACCTGACCTGCAACACCCTCCCCCGCAACAACGAGATTCCCTTCTTCGAGAAGTACGTCAGCGAGGCTGTTGAGGCAGGCGTGGACGCGATGATAGTCGCGGACATAGGTCTGCTGTCACTTGTGAAAAAATACGCGCCGGATATGGAGATACACATTTCCACCCAGACCGGTATCGTAAACTACGTCACCGCCCGCGAGCTTTATAACATGGGCGCGAAGCGGATAGTCCTCGCGCGCGAGCTCTCCCTCGACGAGATAGCTGAGATACGCGCAAAGACCTCCCCCGACCTCGACATCGAAGCCTTCGTGCACGGTGCGATGTGCGTGTCGTTCTCTGGAAGGTGTCTGCTGTCGCAGTACCTCGTGAACCGTGACGCGAACCGCGGAGAATGCGCTCAGCCGTGCCGCTGGGGCTATCACCTCATGGAGGAAAAGCGCCCGGGAGAGTTCTTCCCCGTATTCGAGGACGAGCACGGCACATATATCCTCAATTCCAAGGATATGTGCATGATAGAGCACATCGACAAACTTGCACAGGTCGGCGTCACGAGCCTGAAAATAGAGGGCAGAGCGAAGTCAGCGTACTACGTTGCTGTCGTTACGAATGCCTACCGCATGGCAGTTGATGAGTACTACAAAGACCCCGACAACTTCGCTCTTCCCGACTGGATACGCGACGAGGTCTACAAGGTCAGCCACAGGAAGTACTGCAACGGCTTTTTCTTCGGTGTGCCGGAGGAGTCGCAGTATTACGAAAACAGCGGCTATATCCGCAATTACGATGTTGTGGCTGTGGTTGAAAAGTGTGAGAACGGCACAGTATACTGCACCCAGCGCAACCGCTTTTTCGCGGGTGACGAAGTCGAGATACTTGCCCCGTCGCAAAAGCCCGTAACCGTCGTGCTCGACAAGCTGTTCGATGAAAACGGCGATACAATCGAGACCGCGAACCACGCCATGATGAAGTTCTCGTTCCCGTCAGAAATGGAATTCCCCACAGGGACGGTCATAAGAAAAGCCACATAAAAAACAAGATCGCAGGACCTTTCGGAACTGCGATCTTTTCTTATTTTTTAAGCAATCTGTCAAGCATGACTTTGCGGCAGGCGATCTCAAGACTGTCATCGAGCGGCTTCAATTCCACCTGATCCGACTGTCCCCTGTTGACACAGCAGGAGATGATATAGTCGGAGATCTCAGGGTTTTTCGCGAGCATAGGACCGTGCAGGTACGTCGCGATGACGTTTTTCCCGAAGTACCCCTCAGACGGACTGTTCCTGCAATTTCCGTTGCCGCAGAGCACTGTGCCCAGCGGTGTCCTGACGTCGTGCGTCTGTCCGCCGTGGTTCTCAAAGCCAACAACATCGACCTGCTTCCCGGTGATCTCGGTACGGATCACGATGTTCCCTATACACCTCTTACGCCGACTGTTCGGCGCGACGGTGTAGTAATCGAACAGCCCCAGCCCCGGTATTTCATTACCGTCAGCGTCACGGTAGAACTTTCCCATGAGCTGATATCCGCCGCAGATGAGGAACAGGAACGTTCCCGCTTCATGAGCCTCTCTGAGCTGGTCGCGGAATGTGAGCAGATCCTCGGAGATATGCTGCTGCTCGAGGTCAGCGCCGCCGCCGATGTAGATGAGGTCGTACTGCGACAGATCAGGCTTCTCGGAATCAATGGAATACTTGTCGATAACGCACTCTATCCCTCGCATTCTGCACCGGTAGCTTAGTATCTCCATGTTGCCGCTGTCGCCGTAGAGGTCGAGCATATCCGCGTACATATGCAATATTTTCACCGTACTCATCGTGCCTTACCTCCATGCTTTGCGATGTATCTTTTCAGTGCCGCGCGAGTCGGCTGAACGGCCGTGTAGTTCGCGATGACGAACTTTCTCCCCTCAGTTGAAGCGAGCTCAGCCACAGCCTTGTCGAGGTCAGGTCGGACGACTATCTTAGAAGCGTCATAGCCTGAGCATTTTATCCGCACAGCAATGTCGTGGGCGCGTGTACCCGATGTGACTACCCTTGTCACGCGCTCAAAAACGCTGAAGTTGATGTCCCATATCCACGAGACATCGAGTCCGTCCGCGACGTTGTCGTTGAGCACGAAAAGGAGCTCCTTTTCGCCCTTCATCTCGTTCATCACGCGGAGGGTCATATTCGCGCCGACCGGGTTTTTGGCGAGGTTGAGAGTGGTCTTGCGGTCGCCGAGCATGAAGTTCTCCATGCGTCCGTTATTGACAGTATAGTTCGATATCACACTGTCCGTAACGCTCTGCTCAATGCCGTAGAGCTTCGCCGCAGCCGCAACAGCAGTCATGTTGTAGACGTTGTAGATACTGTTGAGCTTAGGCGAGTAGGTGTGACCGTCCGCAGTGAACTGCGGCTTTTCGAGGTCGATGCCGGAAGCCGTGATGTAGGGCTCATAGTCGCCAAAGCCGCACTTCCCGCAGCGGAACTTTCCGATATGGGAGTACTGATAGTAGTCGTACTTCAGCGGCTCGCCGCAGAACGGACAGAAACGTCCCTCAGAAGCCTCGAATATCTTGTCCGTCGCGAATGCATAAGGCTCCGCGTGGAAGTAGCGGACGTTCTTGTTCTTGGGATTCGCTCTGCCGAGACGGGCTGTGTTGGGGTCGTCGCCGTTGAGGATAAGATTGCCTTCAAAGGTCTTGCAGAAGCCGTTTATCTTCTGTATCAGGGTCTCCATCTCGCCGTTGCGGTCGAGCTGATCGCGGAAGAAATTCAGCACGACGAGCGTATCGAGCTTGAGCTGCGAATACACCACAGGAACGTGTGACTCATCGGTCTCGAGAATGAGATAATCCGCCTTGACCCTGCCCTTCATGTCGCAGTGACGCAGCAGCAGCGAGCAGATCCCCGTATCGAGGTTATTTCCCTCACGGTTGATTATGATATTCCTGCCGCTGCGCTCGAAAAGCTGCGCGATACAGTTCGTGACCGAGGTTTTTCCATTTGTTCCGGTGACCGCGATTATCGGGCAGTCCACCCTGAACATCGAGCAGCACCTGTGGCGGGAGATGTGCCAGAGCACGATACCCGGGAGATTTCCCGCGTTGCGCCTGAACAGGTGCAGCAGCTTAACTATTATCTTTCCTATCAGTATCTGTAGACGTTTCAAATTCTGCCTCCGTATCATCGGTCTCCGTCGGAGCAGTATCCTTCGGAAGCCGATCTTTTGCAATAAATAAGTATCTGACCGGCAGCCGCACCGCAGCAGCTGTCCCGAGCAGCAGTAGTATCGCAGCACCCTCGTTCCCGCGTTTCAGCATACCGATAATGCATATCGACGCACCCACGAGCAGCACAGCAGTCATTGCCAGACAGATGATGCTTACCATTCTGTACGCACCCTCAGTCTTCTTTTTCAATGCATAAAGCACAGTTCCGCCGAGTATAGTGAGTTCCGCTCCGAACACTGCCGACACCATTCCGAGCGCGTAAAACAGCGCCGCAACGAATGATGAGCCTATAGCTCCGATAGCACCGAAAAATCCGAGAACTCCCATTTCAGCTATATCAGCCTCTGAGCGGTGGGTGAGGTCACTGTATCCCGAGAAGAATCCAGCAGCCGCCGCACAGAGAAGTACCCCGCACACCAGCATTACGACGCAGAGGTGCTCCTCTTTTATCTTAGCGCGGAGCGATTTGTTCATACTATTTTCCAAGGCAAGTCACTCCCCTGCTTTCAGCCGACGTAGGTTATCTTCCCGTCTTCGCCGAACTCGATAACTCCGCGGCTCTTAGCGGCTCTTATGCCGAGCGATACCGCAGTCTCTACGGTCGGCGTCAGACGTGTGAAGCCGAACAGGTGTGCAGTCTCGCGTAGCAGATCATCACGATGCATAGCCACCTGACGCGACATTATCAGCGCTATGCCGGAAGCTATCTCTTCCGGAGCAATTTCGTCCATGTCGCGGCGCTCGTCGTCCTTGCAGACTGCGCGGCACTTGTCGTAGCTCTCGGGAGTCTGCCCGCTCTGCCAGATGAACTCGTTCTCACCGGAAGCCGCGACCTTCTTGTCGGACCTCTCAAACGCGAGGTCGAATGTACGCTTCATAGCCGCCCCGGGACGTGTGATACCGAAGCAAGCAAAGGTCTTCTTAGCGAGCGTTTTGCGGTTTATAGGCGCCTCCGCCTGGACGATGTCGTTGATGCACTTGATTATCTTCCCGAGGTTTTCCTCGTTGAATTTATCCGACGCGCCGTACTCCTTGATCTTGAACGGCTCATACTTGTCGCACATCTCGGTCAGCGAGCTTATCTCCTCAGTCTCGAAGACGAGCTCCTGCTTGGGCTTGGATTCCTCCTTTTTTGCCTCGGGGTGACGGTAGCGCTCTACGCAGGCTTCTATCTCACCGCGTATCTTGCCAAGTACCTTGTCCTTGTTGTCGAGCCAGTCGAGGATATAGACGTTCATGATGTTCCACCCGAGACCCTTCAGAACGCTCGGCTGCGAGAGAGTGCGGTCATAAGCCGTACCGTTGTCGAGATAAGCGCGTCCGCAGCAGTTTATACCGAGGATATAAGTATCGGGCTTATCGGGATTTACAACCGCCACATCTATCTTGTAGTCCGAGCAGCCGACACTGCACTTTGGCTGATAACCGAGCTTTTCGAGCTCCGTAGCAACAGCTTCGCCGAAGCCGTTTTTCGCAGCAGCAGTTCCCCCGCGCACCGCGAGAGCGCTCCTGCCCTTTGCCGCGAATTCGAGGAAGCCCTTGAGTCCCTCGACGCCGTCCGAGCGTGTTCGGGAGAGGTCTATCTGGTCAGGAGTGATGACAGAGAATACTATCATCTGGCACTTTGAACGCGATATCGCGACGTTGAGTCTGCGCCAGCCGCCGTCACGGTTGAGCGGACCGAAGTTCATCGAGACCTTTCCCTCCTTATCGGGACCGTAGCCCACGGAGAACATGATGACATCGCGTTCATCGCCCTGAACGTTTTCGAGGTTCTTGATGAGTATCGGCTCGTACATCTCATTCGCCCACTGTTCGAGTTGCGGGTCGGCGCGGAAAGCGTCTATGAGGAGGTCGTCGATGAGGTTCTGCTGCGGCATACTGAACGTAACAACGCCGATACTGAGTTTGCGCAGTTCTGGATCAGCCAGTCTGCGGGAGATCTCCGCAACGATAGCCTGTGCCTCAGCCTTGTTCTGCTTGGTCGAGCCCTTATCGTAGTAGCCCTCGACGTGTACCCAGCTCACCTCGGACACTTGATCGTCCGGCGACGGGAACGTGTAGAGCTTGTTTTCGTAGTACTTGGCATTGCTGTACGCGATGAGGCTCTCGTGCCGCGAGCGGTAATGCCAGAGGAGGTGCTTCTGTGGCATAGACAGCGCGAGGCAGTCGTCGAGCACACTCTCGAGGTCCTCCTTTTCGTAGTTCTCCTCGTCGACCTGATTGGACGTGAAGAAGCTGGTCGGAGGGAGCTGCTTGGGGTCGCCGACGACGATTACGTTCTCGCCGCGCGCGATAGCACCAACAGCCTCGCAGGTCGGGAGCTGTGAAGCCTCGTCGAAGATAACAAGGTCAAATTTCGGATAAGCGGGGTCGATGTACTGCGCGACTGAGATCGGGCTCATGAGCATTACCGGGCACATCCTGCGCAGCAGATTGGGAATGCTGTCGAACAGCTTGCGAATGGACATCATGCGTCCGCCGCTCTTTATCGCCTTTTGCAGAATGCCGACTTCAGAGCTGCCTGCAGAGCTTCCGGGCGTGGGAATGCGGGATGAGAGCTCCGCAACGAGCTCCTTGATAGTGAGCTGTGAGAACTCGTCCGACACCTCGCCGAAGCGCCGTATGGTATCTTCAAAGATAGTCCCGTTGAATTTTGACAATGCCTCACTGTCGGAAATTGTATACATGACCATAGCGCGGCTGAGGTCAGCGTCGAATGCCTTTGTGAGCTCATCGGTGGGGATATTTCCATCGAGGTAAGCTTCCGCGACGTTGCCGATACCGAACTCACGCAGCTTCTCGCAGAGACTTACGATACCTGTCCACTCCTTGAGCTGCGGGAGATCTTCGATGAAGTCAGTCGCCCTGTCGTCGGCATCAACGAGCCAGTTTTCGCCGGATATCAGTCTTTCGGGAGCTATTGCGAACTTATCGCTGAGCTCAGTGAGCGTTGCTTCGAGGTCGCTGTAGTCGCGAATCATCTTCTCGACGGAAGCTCGGTTAGCCTGCTTCTGCGAGGGCGTGCTGAATCTATTGGAAATATCCTCCGCAAGCGCGTCTTTCTGCGTAGCCGTGAGCGGAGACTGCGCGAGGTCATCACGCAGCTTCTGTGAGAGCGTGACAGCCGAGCTGATCTGCGCCCAGTCAGAGTCCTCCTCGAGCCAGAGGGCGCCGAACACAGCGGTCATATCGGGCTGTGCGGAGCTTATCTCCCCTCGGAGCTCCTTCAGGCGGTTGAGCTTGTCGTAAAAGCCCGTGATGTTGGACTTCGTTACCGTCCCCGAGCTCTTCGCGTGAGCGTTGAGCGCCTTGACGAGCTTCTTGCTCTTCATATTCTTCGCAAGGAACCACTTTCCCTGCGCCGTTTTCCAGTCAACGAGCGCCGCCGGCGAGTCATAGTCGAGAACGGATTTCTCGAACTGCGTGAGTATCTCAGCTTTGAGCGCAGACATCTCCTGCCCGTTCTGCACGAGTTTTTCCGCGGGAGTCTTGCGGATATCCCAGTCGGAGCCGGTGAACACAGCCGGCAGTATATAGCCGTCCGCAGCAGCAGCTGTTATCATCGCAGAAGCCGCGCGGCACTGCTCGAAAGTGAGCTTTTCCGCACCGCAAATTCCGCAGAGCTGTGCAGTGTCTTCGCCTACCGGACGGAGCTTGTTTTTCAGCTCACCGAGCTTAGCTGAGAGGGCGTCCCTCGTATCGGGTGCACAGGAGGTCAGCCGGCAAATTTTCAGCGGAGAGCCCGGAACATCGCCGAATTCACGTCCGGCAGCGGTCAGACTCTCGAGGTTCTCGTGCCACGTCTCGTAGGACGACTCACTCATTGCGTCTATCTGCGAATTGGTGAACTCGAGCCTTCCGCCGAAGTCCTTGTATTTCTCATAGCGCACTGCGGCGTCGTAGAGCGAGATCCCGAAATGGCGCACCTTATGTATCTCCTTCATGACGCTGTTGAGCTCGCGTCGCATCGCGGATATCTTCTCCGCCTGCGACTTATACTCCTGCGGCTGCTTTATCTTGCCGACGTTCAGCGCCTCCTCGAGCTGCTTGAGGACTGTACGCTTCTGTGCCTTATTCGAATGCAGCTCCAGACAGAACGGACCCAGACCGACCTTGTTGAGACGTTTCTCAACAACAGTCAGCGCTGCCATTTTCTCCGCGACGAACAGCACGGATTTGCCGTGGTAGAGCGCACTTGCTATCATGTTTGTAATGGTCTGGGACTTACCGCTTCCGGGAGGTCCGTGCAGCACGAAGCTCTTTCCCTCCGCGGCAGCATAAACAGCAGCAAGCTGCGAAGAATCTGCACTGAGCGGCACAGCAAGGTCAGATGGCGCGACCTTCTCGTCGAGGTCAGCGGGAGAGATGTAGATGTCCTCGCTCTCCCACTCGGTCTTACCGGAGATAAGGCTCGCAACGACCTTATTTTTCGCGAGGTCTTCGGCGCGGTTGCGGATATCGTTCCACATGATGAAGCGCGTGAACGAGAACTGCCCGATGAAGGCATACTCCTCGATATCCCAGCGCGGACGCGCCATGATCCCCTGTCTGATCGTGCTAAAAATGAGGGGGAGGTTAACGCCGTTCTCGTCCTCGGGGACAGGCGTGAGACCCTTTATGTCAATGCCGAAAAACTGTCTCAGCATTTCGAGCATCGTGATGTTGACCTGTGTCTCCTCGTCGCGAATACGAATGGAGTAGGATTTCTCCTGCACTTTTCGGATAATGTCTATCGGGACAAGCACGAGGGGCGAATAGCGGGGCTTCTCGCTCTTGTCGGTCTCGTACCAGCGCAGGAAACCGAGCGCGAGGTAGATAGTGTTCGCACCGTTCTCTTCGAGGCTGACCTTCGCCTGACGGTGGAGCTTTTTCATTATCTTCTCGAGGTCAGCGTCCTTGAGATAGGTGCGCAGACGCCGGCTCTTGAACTCGGACGCAGCTATCGCGGAGATCTGGTCCCTGTTGTTCTCGGACTCATAGATCTTGCTGTCCGAGACCTCAAGTATCATGTCGTTGGGGAGCGGCATTACGCGGAAATCCTCCCCCTTGGATATCTCGTCCTCGAGGGTGCCGAGGGAGTCCGTCATAAGCTGCACGCTCATGGTCGTGGGACGGAAGTTAAGCAGGCTGTTGCGCAGACTGAGGTCGAGCAGTTTGCGCTCCCAGATTACCTGTTTAGTGACCTCAAGATCCTCCCCCTGCGCAGCAAAGCCGATATCAGAGATCTGATCGGGCGCGGAGGTTATCTCCTTTTTCTTGCGCTCACCGTAGTCAACCGCTGTGAAGGAGCCGTTCTCGGTTATCCTCGACGGGATAGGACGTATCCCACTCGAGCGTGTCCGTGCGACGTCAATTGCGAAGTAGAAGTCAGCGGGGTCAGTGAGGTGAGCAGCGGCAGACTTTTCCGCGTCGCCGAAGTCCACGCTCTTGCCTGCAACGAAATCCGTACACTCCACCACGCACATTGCGTCGATACCGGCAGCGATACGCTTTGTAACGGCAGTCATGTCGTACTGGAGGCAGTCCGGGAAGGTATCATTCTCGAGCCAGCAGCCCGCGAAAGCGTGCCCCTTAACGACAACGAGAAGAGGGTTTAGTCCGACTGCTTCAAGGCAGGTGCAGTAGAGCACAGCGAGGTCGAGACAGGTACCGGACTTCCCGTCGATGACCGCATCAGGCATACGTATACGCTGAGCCTCCTCGAAGCTTGCGGGAGGCATGGTGTAGGCGATGTTTAACTCCTGCAAAGCCGCATATATCGCGCCGATCTGCTGCTTGACGATATTCGGGTTCTGCGACTGATACCCCGTGAACGAGGGCTCGCCCGTCCACTTCTGGAGGTAAAGGCTCGCCTTGGAGACGACCTCCTGTATGCGCGGGTGATTGGGAGTCATGAAAGCAGCGGCGGTCTCGGGCATGAACAGCACGCCCGTCCACTGATCGTACGCGAGGAGTTCGATAGTCTTTACCTCAGACGCGATGACCTCACCGTCCTGCACAGCCTCAATGGTAACGCTCCCCACGAGCTTTTCAGTTAGACTGAACAGGTACTCTGAGAGCATTACGATGTTGATAGGCGCGATCTCGACGGGAGTATCTGGCTTCAGATCCACCGGGGCAGACTCGAAGACCTTAGCGAACTCCGGCTCGAAGGTTATGCGCAGGCTTACGCTTTTCAGCTCAGAATCGGTCTTGTTGGTGAGTATTATGTTCCTGAAAACGGGAACGTAGTTCTGCTGCATCGCGAAGTTAATGCGAGCGGTCATGTTGCCGCCGAACGAAATCTTGTTTTCCATACGACTCTCCAATCTGCCTTGCGGCGGAGCATAATATACATATTTATCATAGCACATTTCCAGAAAAAAAGCAACCATGCGGGACAATTTTTATGCCTCTGGACAGAAAAAAGCCGTCCATACGGGACGGCTGGGCTTGTCACTGTTCGGTCATCAGTCCCCTGAGCTCATTCAAGAGCTCAACGTCCTGCTCAGTGACCTTTATATTGCTGATTATCTCTTTTCCCTCAGCGGTCGTGACCTTAACCTCGACCACGCTCCCCACGTTCACTGACGACGCAGCAGCCGAGAAAAACGCCGGTACCTTGGGGTGATTCGTGCGGAAAGCCTCAACGAGAGGCTTCAGCTTCAAAACGGACATCGGATTCATTTTTGCACCTCTTGATCTTTGTTATGTGGCATGAGCCTGTTCAGAACATACTGTGCGCACAGCCCCGTGAACAGTCCCGCGATACAGCCGGCGACGACAAGCAGCGGATAGTAAACAAGTACGGCGGGAGTCCCTGTCAGGAGCACCGCGACTGCAATCTGTGCGGTATTATGCAGCAGCGCACCGATAATACTGCACAGCCACAGGTAGTTTATGGGTATCACGCGCTTTATCAGCAGCATTCCCACAAGGCACAGCACAGCACCCGCCAGGCTGTAAATGATCGCGGAGAAATTCCCGCTGAACAGCGTCCCGAGCGCGACCCTCGTGAACACGAGCAGTGCCACGTCTTTAGCCGGATACCGGTACACCGCATAAACAGTGAAAATATTCGCGAGACCGAGCTTCACCGGTATCGGGAGGATATTCGGGATACGCAGCTCAATGATAAAAACGATGAGCGCGGCAGCAGTCAGCAGCGCGAGCTCAGTAAGTCGTCTCGTTCTCATTGCTCACCGCCGTTCCCGTCGCTGTACCGGATAACGAGCTTGTGCGGCAGACACACTATCGGTACGCTCTCAGAGCGCAGAACACCGGTCTTTATGCAAGTGTGGTCGGGACAGTCCGCGTCGGATATCCTGACAGTCCGATCCTCTATGACGACTTCATTCCAGCCCCCGTCGGGAGTCTCGATACGGAATGTCTGATCGTCCGTGTTTGCGAGGTCGATAGTCTGAATGACCTTCCCGTCCTGCACGATCTCAATGTACTGGCTCGCCGACGACTTGAAAAGTATCACGCACGCGATGAACGAGCCGACAAACAGCACAGCCACAGCAGCAATGCAGATCTTCACGCCCTTGGTCACCGCGATATCACCTCCGTCGTCATCGAGCTCACGTTCGTGAACTTTCCCTCAAGACCCTCAGTGTAGAAGATCTCAGCGTCGTCGGTGACGAGTATCAGTTCAAAACCGCCCTCCTCACGCCAGAGGTCAGCAGCGCTGTCCTTTCCGGCGACGAAAAGCGCTGTCGACAGAGCATCGCACATCAGCCCGTCCGCTCCTATCACCGTGACCGAAACGAGCCCGTTATCGGCAGGATAGCCGTCTGCGGGGTCGATGATGTGCCAGTAGTTTTTGCCGTCCTCGCCGGTGAAATAGCGCTCGTAGTTTCCTGAAGTGATTACAGCCATATCCGATATCTCGACGATACACATATCGGTCTCCGGCGCGAACGGGTCACGGACCGACACCCGCCAGTCCGATCCGTCAGGTTTTGAGCCTATAGCCTGAACGTTTCCACCAAGGCTGACTATTCCCGATCTTACGTCATCTTCCTTGAGTATAGCAGCCACCTGTGAGCTTGTAAAGCCCTTTGCGAGCGCCCCGAGATCAACCTCAGCATTTTCGGGCAGGGTCACCTCTTTATCATTCACGCTCACCGCTGAATAGTCCACATTTGAAAGCAGTTCAGTGAGACGCGCGTCGTCAGGTATCTTGTACTCACCCGTAGTGAAGCCCCATTCCTTAACGACCGGATATAGCGTGATGTCGAGCGCACCGCCGGTCATTCCGCCGTATTTAACCGCATTGCTGATAAGCCATGCGCAGTCACGGCTCACCTCAACAGGCTCCCCGCCTGACGTATTCAGCCTCGAAATATCGCTGTCCGGCAGCGTGACGGAGAGCTCCGCCTCGATCTCGTTTATGCGTGAAACAGCCCTGTCGAGCGCCGCGTCCGCGTTGTCCCCGTAAGCCTTGAGCTCCATGTAGGTGTCCATCGCGAAAACGCTCCGCGACTTCGCCTGCGCAGAGCCGCCCGTGCCCTTATCGGCACAGCCCGTCAGTACAAGTATAATGACCGAAAAAACAGCGAAAAACCGCTTCATTCAATACCTCCGTCCGTACCGAGATAGACCTCCCGGTTAGTGCCATAGAAAATGTCGTCCCTGCCGGAAATTTTGCGGCAGAACTCTTCTATCAGATCCCAGTTGCGGTTGACATCAAACTCATAGCTGTGTCCCCAGAGATTGAAGACTGCAGGAGCGTCGCCGCTGTACGCGAGGAAATCATCGACGAGCTGCCAGAGATGTCCGCAGCTGTGGTGACAGGTCGCCCCGAGGGTAAGCAGTTCGCCGGGAATATTGAAGTCATACCTGTCGATGACCGTCCGAGCATACCTTATCCCGCATTCCTGAACGACCGTCAGCACATCGTCATTGAACGTCCCGTATGGATATGCCATTCCGACTACCTCGTAGCCGAACAGCTCCTCAAGAGCGATCTTGTCCCCGAGTATCTCCTCACGCATTTCCGCGGGACTTAGCTGCGTTAGGTCGCAGTGCGAGCGGGTGTGGACGGCTATCTCATGCCCTTTGTAGAGCTCCGGCAGACCGTCCGGCTCCATGCGGAAGATGTGGAATCCCCTGTCGTCCCAGCAGTTCTCGGGCGTCATGATACCGCTGTTGAGGTTGAACGTACACTTCAGCCCGTACCTGTTGAATATCTCCACGAGTTTAGGATCGGACATCACTCCGTCATCGTAGCTGAACGTCACAGCCTTGTTTTTGCCGTTCCATTTTTCCATGACATTTTCCTTTCGGTTTGACCAAAACAGGCTGCCGCACAGAGCAGCAGCCTTGTTTCATTACTTGATAAGCAGGTTCTTTCCTGTCATTTCCTCAGGCTGAGGAACGCCCATGATAGCGAGCATCGTGGGAGCGAGGTCAGCGAGGACGCCGCCGTCGATGATAGTACCTGTTTCGTTTACTGCGATGAGCGGCACGAGGTTTGTGGTGTGAGCTGTGAACGGCGAACCGTCAGCCTCCATCATCTTGTCCGCGTTGCCGTGGTCAGCAGTGATAAGAGCAGAACCGCCCTTTGCGAGTATCTTCTCCACCATTCTGCCCACACACTCGTCAACAGCCTCAACAGCCTTTACAGCCGCGTCGAACACGCCTGTATGACCTACCATGTCGCAGTTAGCGTAGTTGAGGATAATAACGTCGTACTTGTCGGAGTCGATAGCGTCGCATACAGCGTCGCACACCTCATAAGCGCTCATCTCGGGCTTCATATCGAAGGTAGCAACGTCTGGGGACTTGATGAGGATACGGTCCTCGCCCTCGAACTGCCTCTCCTCGCCGCCGTTGAAGAAGAACGTAACGTGTGCGTACTTCTGTGTCTCGGCGATACGGAGCTGAGTGAGCCCGAGCTTTGAGATGTACTCGCCCATTGTCATGTTGAGCTGCTCAGGCGGGTATGCTACAGTTACGTTCGGCATCGTAGCATCGTACTGAGCCATGCATACGAAGTGCAGGGGGAAGAAGCCGTTCCTGCGCTCAAATCCCTTGAACTCGGGATCTACGAAAGCACGGGTGAGCTGTCTTGCGCGGTCGGGGCGGAAGTTGAAGAAGATAACGCTGTCGTCAGCCTGTATCTTAGCGCCGCCGTTGACAACGGTCGGGAGCATGAACTCATCAGTAACTTCGTTAGCGTAGGAATTCTTTATAGCCTGAACGGGATCGGTCTCGTTTATGCCCTCGCCGTAAGTGAGCGCAGCGTAAGCCTTCTCGACTCTGTCCCAGGCGTTGTCACGGTCCATAGCATAGAATCTTCCGGAGATAGTAGCTATCTTTCCGAGACCTATCTTATCGAGCTCAGCAACTGTCTGTTCCATGAACTCTGCAGCAGAGCTAGGGGGAACGTCACGGCCGTCGAGGAAAGCGTGGATATATACCTTGTCCAGACCGTTCCTCTTAGCCATCTCAACAAGACCAAACATATGCTCCATGTGGCTGTGAACGCCGCCCGGAGAGAGGAGTCCCATGAGATGGAGAGCGCTGCCCTTAGCCTTGCAGTTGTCCATAGCAGCCTGAAGGACCTTGTTATCGAAGAATGTGCCGTCCTTGATATCTTTGGAGATCTTAACGAGCATCTGGTAAACGATACGTCCGGCGCCGATGTTGGTGTGACCGACCTCGGAGTTGCCCATCTGACCGTCCGGCAGACCGACGTCAAGTCCGCTCGCACCGATGAAGTTGTGGGGATATTTCTCCCAGTACCTGTCAAGATTGGGGTGCTTAGCAGCCTTTATAGCGTTGCCGTAGGTATCGGGGTTGTAGCCGAAGCCGTCCATGATTATGAGTGCAACAGGTTTTTTTGCCATGTTTTTCACCTATTCCCTTATCAGCCGTTTACAGCAGCCTGAACGATAGTGTTGAAGTCAGGAGCCTTGAGAGAAGCGCCGCCGATGAGACCGCCGTCGATGTTGGGCTTAGCAAGGAGCTCAGCAGCGTTGCCGGCGTTCATGGAGCCGCCGTACTGGATAGTAACAGCGTCAGCAGTAGCCTGGTCGTAGAGCTTAGCGAGCTGTGCACGGATAAATCCGCATACCTCCTCCGCCTGATCCGGAGTAGCAGTAAGACCTGTACCGATAGCCCATACAGGCTCATAAGCGATAACTACATTCTTTACCTGCTCAGCAGTGAGCGACCAGAGATCGAGCTTGATCTGACGAGCGATGACTTCTTCAGTTATGTTGCACTCGCGCTCCCACTTGAGCTCGCCTACGCAAACGATAGGCTTGAGACCAGCATTGAGAGCAGCAATAGTTCTCTTGTTTACAGTCTCGTCGGTCTCACCGAAGTACTGTCTTCTCTCGCTGTGACCGATAACAACGTACTCAACGCCGAGCTCTGTG
>JAEELF010000046.1 GCA_016288815.1 Ruminococcus sp. | reverse complement strand
GAGAAGTTCGAGATCTGTGAATACTGTACAGGCAGCTCTGAAAGAACGAGGTGTCTTATTCTCACCCATTCCGATGACGTGCATTCCCGACTCACGCAGACGTATCGCAAGACGGGTGAAGTCGCTGTCGCTCGACACTATGCAGAAGCCGTCAACATTGCGCGAATAGAGAATGTCCATCGCGTCGATTATCATAGCGGAATCGGTCGCGTTCTTGCCGGAGGTATAGCTGTACTGCTGTATCGGCGTGATCGCGTTCTCGAGCGCCATGTTCTTCCAGCTTTGCAGATTGGGACGCGTCCAGTCGCCGTAAACTCGCTTGTAGGTGACGACGCCGTAGTTCGACACCTCATCGAGGATATATTTCGTGTATTTCGCCGCGACGTTGTCAGCGTCTATAAGAACGGCGTAGCGGGTCTCTTTTTCCATGATCCACCTCTTTATTCATCGTAATCGGAGTATTCATATGTCGTGGTGCGGTACATGAACCACGTATCTCCCCATTGAAGCATTATTTCTCGGGCAGGATCCATGATGAAGAGCTTCTCATACGTCACAAGCCCCTCACGGCGGTAGCAGACCTTGCACGACACGCCGGTCGATTCATCAGCCATTTCCAGATAATAGAGTGTGTGCTTGCCGTCCGGGGACTTCATCTCCTGGAGTGTACCGAATCTCTTGATGTCGTCCATCACAGGCAGGAGCGAGAACAGCAGAGGGATCAGGAACAAGAACGTCCCGATCCACAGCAGGAGGCGCTTTCCGCCATCGCGCGAGCGCTGTATGAGTGTCATCACGCACAGTGCGACCAGCAGAGCGAGCGCAGCCACAAGGAAAATGTCACACCACAGGCTGCCGCTGAGTCTGAACACAAACAGCTTTCCCGGTCCGTATGTGGTGAACCCGATAAGTCCCGCTATGCAGGCTGCCGCGGCGCCAGTCAGTATCCAGCGAGCGATCTTCATGGTATCCCTCCGTTCGTATGTATAAGAAAAATCCCGAAACATGAGCTTCGGGATTTCGGTCATACCAAGGTTATTACCCCAGTACTATGGAGCGGATTACGAGGCTCGAACTCGCTACCTCCACCTTGGCAAGGTGGCGCTCTACCAGATGAGCTAAATCCGCATTGTTCAGGTGCATTGGCAATTCCAACGCACCCTTGGTGCTTCCGGTCGGAATCGAACCAACGACACGGGGATTTTCAGTCCCCTGCTCTACCGACTGAGCTACAGAAGCATAAGTGGCGACCCCGAACAGATTCGAACTGTCGACCTCCTGCGTGACAGGCAGGCGTTCTAACCAACTGAACTACGAGGCCGTATTGGTGGGGACTATAGGGCTCGAACCTATGACCCTCTGCTTGTAAGGCAGATGCTCTCCCAGCTGAGCTAAACCCCCACACTGCTTCCACTTCATCGCCAGAGCCCTGACGACGAATTATATTATATCACAGCTTTTTCGATTTGTCAAGCATTTTTTGAAAAAAATTCCTGATTTTTTATAAATGCCGAAATACAGCCGTTTAAGCAGCTCGAGACCGCGGAAGCAGTCCGAACAGCAAGTATTCCTACCTATTTAATAGGGCGGGACATATTCCCTCCGCACGTAGCATATGCTCTTCAAGGAGGTGCATAACATGCAGGACAAGACCGTCAAGCAAAGCCACAATCTAATACTCGAGAACCGGAAAAGCCTCAGTATTTCAGGCATAACCGACGTTGACAGCTTCGACGAGCGCGAGGTGATACTCTACACTCAGATCGGCGAGATGACCGTTCAAGGGCGTGAGCTCCATATCGACTCGATGTCTGTCGAGACCGGGGATATGCTCATAACCGGCGAGATATGGGCAATAGTCTACGGCGACCGCGACAAGCACGGCCCGCTCACCGCCCTCGGGAGGCTCTTCAAATGAACGTGCCGGAAACCTTTTTCTCCGTTCCGGAGGAGCTGCGGCTGTTTCTGCTGTCGTGCCTGTGGGGCCTCGCGATAGGCGCGTCATACGACGTCTTCCGCGCGGTACGGCTGCTTTTCCGCCACAATGCCGCCCTCACCGCCGCGGAGGACGTGCTGTTCGCCGTCCTCTACGGAGTTTTCCTGTGGTCGTTCGCCTCGGGAGCAGCACGCGGCGAGCTGCGGGTCTATTATGTCATAGGAAATATGATCGGCGCGGCACTGTATCACTTCACCGTCGGGCGGGTCACGATACTCACCGTGCGGAAGCTGATAGGCGTGCTATCAGGCTCAATTTCGTTCATTTTACGTCCGTTGCGGTCGGTTTTTGTACTTTTATGTGAAAAAGCAGGAGAGAAATTTGTAAAAAGCTCCAAAGTTGCTGTTAAATTCGTTAAAAAAATAGGAATGCTATTGCTTAGGCCTATGAGTTTGATGTATAATAAATTAGGTATTAATACGCAAAGGAGGATGACCGGCAGTGGCAAAAAAATCCAGGAAAAAACAGAAGAAAACAGGTCTGTTCAACCGCGGGCTCACGAAGCTCGTCGCCATAGCGGCAATAGCCGGCTGCGCCGTCCTCATCATCGCAACGGAGCGCGACTGCGCAGAAAAGGAACGCGAGCTGGTCACGGTACAGAATAAGATCGAAGCCTATCAGACTGAAAATTCCGAGCTGCAAAGAGTCCTCGAGAGCGACGATATGTCCGCATATATGGAAAAGGTCGCCGTCGAGGAGCGAGGCTACGCTTACCCCGATGAACGCCGGTTCTACGACACTTCAAGAGACTGACGCAGACCGTGCGGCGCACATTCACAAAGGAGTTAATTTACTGAAATGCAGCAGTTGGAAATAGGAAAGATCTACAGCGGTAAGGTCAAGGGCATCACACAGTACGGAGCCTTCGTCGATATCGAGGGCGGCGGTACGGGTATGGTGCACATCTCCGAGATCGCCAATACATACGTCAGCGATATCCGCGAGCACCTCACTGAGGATCAGGAGGTCAGGGTAAAGGTCATCGGAGTGAACGAAGCCGGAAAGATCAGCCTTTCGATCAAGAAGGCTGCGGATTCTCCCGCTCCTGCACGTCCCAAGAGGTCCGATAATCCCCAGCAGAGCCGCCCGAAGCCGAATATCTGGGAGCCCAAGAAGCAGACCCCTCCATCGGAGATGACCTTCGAGGACATGATGTCCCGCTTCAAGCAGTCCAGCGAGGAGCGTATGTGCGACCTCAAGCGCAGCACAGACCGCAAGAACGGCACAAGACGCAAGTGAAACAAGTCCCCCGTACCTCCGGTGCGGGGATTTTTGTATTTCAGGAGTCTCCGGAATTGGTGAAATGCACAAAAAATCATAATAATATACAGCAATGTGCAAAAAAGTTTAAAAAGTGCGTGACAAGTGAAATCATTTGTGATATAATGTAAATATGGTGTAATATCATACCTTCTAATGTTAATATAAAAAATAAAAGAAAGGGACTTCGCAAATGGACAACTATAATTCAGGGACACCCCGCAAACGAGTTACGCGCAAGGTCGCGCGCCAGAGACAGCTCACCGCACTCGCAGTCATCGCCCTGATCGTGCTGCTTATCGTTGTGCTCATTGCAAAGGGCTGCTCCAATACCGATACGAAAAAGAAATCCGGAAAGTCCGACACGCAGGCAACTACAGAAGCTACCGAGCCTTCAACGGAGGATCCGCTCGCGGCATTCCCGACTGAGCCCGAGGTAGTCCCCGAGAGCACCGAGCCCACTATAGATCAGGCGCTCACAGCTCAGGTCGAGCTCTCCAAGCGCGAGCTCTTCTTGCAGGTCGGCGAGTCTGATCTCTCATACATAAACGCTTACCCGGACGGCTCCTCCGAGGAGAACGAGGTCTGGGAGTCCAGCGATGCAAGCATTGCTGCTGTCGATAAGTACGGTCACGTTACCGGCGTGTCCGCGGGTGAATGCTATGTCATCCTCACCTTCGACAACAACCCCGGCGTCCGTATCCAGATCAAGGTGTACGTTGCCGGCAGCGCCTCACAGGCAAACGCTCAGACATGATGAATACCGCCCTGACGCTATGCGCCGGGGCGGCTTTTTACGGGATATACTTGACAAAAGCTCGAAAATGCTGTATAATGGCATTACTATATTCACGGAGGTGAGAGCGCAGATGGACAGTACCGCCGACGGCAGTACCCCCTATAATACCTATATCATGCGAATTACGGGCATGGTCTGCGCTTTTGCGGACTATGCCCTTTTGAGGTCGTCCGCACGCCCCGCTTCTACGGAGGACTGAAATGATAGGGAAATTATTCCTGCAAGTCATACTTATCGTACTCAGCGCACTGCTCGTCAGTGCGGAAGCCTCGGCGGTCGAGATAAGCGACAGCCGGCTCGAAAAGCTCGCGGAATCCGGCGACAGACGCGCTCAGCGGCTCAGGAAGCTCACCGTGCAGCCTACCCGCCTGATAAGCTCTTCCAAGACCGGCGCAGCTCTGCTGGGACTCTTCGGAACTGCCGCTGCGGCTTTCAATTTCGCCCCGGAGCTCTCTGATATCCTCAGCGACCACGGACTCTCCGTCGAGCTCTCGGACGTGCTTGCAGTCGTCATCATAACGCTCGCGGCAGCCATCTTCATCATTGTGTTCGGGGAGATAGTTCCTCGACGTGCCGCCCAGAAAAACCCCGAGCGCAAGGCTCTGACACTCTCGGGCGTGCTGAAGATCTTCTGCACGGTGATACTCCCGTTCACCGTGATACAGCGCCTCGCCTCGCACGCGATACTGCGTCTCATGGGCATTGACCCCAACGCCGACGACAGCACCGTCACCGAGGAGGAGATACTCATGATGTCCGACGCGGGCGCCGAGAAAGGCACTATCGACGAGGACGAGAACCGCATTATCAAGAACGTTTTCGCGTTCGACGACATGACCGCGGGTCAGATATGCACCCACCGCACCGACGTTTCGGTGCTTTGGAGCGAGGACGAGCCCTCCGTCTGGGAGGAGACTATCCACCGCACCCGCCACAGCGTCTTCCCGATATGCGGGGAGAGCGTGGACAACGTGATCGGCGTGCTCGACGCGAAGGACTATTTCAGCCTCGACGACAAGAGCCGCGAGAGCATTATGCAGAACGCCGTGCGCGAGCCGTATTTCGTGCATGAGAACATGAAGGCTGACCGTCTGTTCGCGCAGATGAAGCGCGACGGCTCGCTGCATTTCGCGGTGGTCGTGGACGAGTACGGCGGCATGAGCGGTATCATCACCGTGACTGACCTCGTGGAGCAGCTCGTGGGAGACTTCGACTACGACGACCCCGACGAGCCCGAAGCAAGGCTCGAGAGTATCGGTGAGAACGAGTGGAGCGTGCCCGGTATCACGCCGCTCAGCGAGGTCTGCGAGGAGCTCGGCATAGAGCTTCCCGAGGACAAGTTCGAGACCTTCGGCGGTTACGTCATCGCGGAGCTCGGCGAGATACCCAAGGACGGCACGCAGGCTGAGCTCGAAGCCGGCGGACTGCACATCGAGGTTCAGCAGGTCGAGCACCATAGGATCGAGCTCTGCCGGGTAAGCATTATCCCGGTCGAGAATGAAGAGGATACATGATAAAAAAGCCCGGAAATTCCGGGCTTTTTCTTATGTATTCACTGAGACTCAGCCAAGCGAGCTGAGTTTTTTCTGGAGCTCGATCATGTGGTTACGGCAGGCGGTTATCTCGCCCGTGTACTTGTTGAACCACTCAACATCGGTCTCGTCCGGCTGCTCCTGAAGGAGGATAGCCTGGACCAGCGCCGACTGCGAACGTGACCTCTTGCGCTCGATCTCCTTTATCGTGCTCATGCAGAGCTTTATTTCCTTTTTGAGCTTTCTCTTTTCGCCCATTTTCTATACCTCCTGTCAGTTCCCCTGTTTATCAACGGAATCCACCACTGCGGCAGCTTCCTCGTAGCCTTTGTCGGTGTCCGCGATGATATCGTTTATCGCCGTCCTTGTCTCTTCAAAGCGCTCCGACATCTGCTCGGGGTATTTCATAATGCAGGCGTGGAGCTCGTTTATCGTTTTTTTCTGATCATCAGAGAGAGAATCTATCAGGAACGCAAACGAGTTCGCGCTGCTCATATCGCTCAGTATGCGCGCGTAGCGCAGGTCGTGGTCGCCGTCGTTATCGAGGTAGGAGGTCATCGACTCCACCACCCCGTTGAGGCTCGTTTTGTACTGCTTGCGGTAGGTCTCCTGGACGCGCCTTGTTTCGTCGACGTACAGCCCTATGAATACGAGCAGTGCTATGAATGTTATTATTAACAGGACGATAGCTCTAATCATCCTTCGCTTCATCAGCTTCTCTTGATTCATTCGTTTCCACCTCGTCCTCCGGCTTGTAGCCTATCTCCTCGAGACGCCGCTTTTCAGCCTCGACAGCCTCACGCATTAGCTTCTCGCGGCGCTGCTCGGGAGTGAGCCCGTCGTCCTCGTCTTCTCCGGCGGCTTCCCTGCCTATCTTCACGATAGACTTCACCTCGTAGAGCGCGATGAGCGACATCGGTATCATCACCAGCAGCAGGAGCAGCTTCTTCTTGTCAGCGAAGGAGCTGACCCATATGAAGAACCGCGCCTTGCCGGTGTACTTGCCGACTATCGACTCCGGAGACACCGGCTCGTCCTCTGCGGGATTGGCGTCGCCCTTGGTTATGAATGTGCCGTCGGGGTTTATCTGCGATATCCTGTGCGTCACGAGCAGCCCACGTATGTCGCTCTGTTCGGAGTAGAAGGAGATTATGTCCCCCACCTGAAGCTCCGACGGATCGGTCTCCTCGACGATTATCATATCACCGACGCGGAGCGTGGGCTCCATGCTGCCGGTAACTACCTGCAATACGCTCCTGCCGAAGACCTTCACTGCCTTGCCCTGCGACGAGAGCGCCATGACATAGATGACAAATCCGAGCGCTGCCACCACTATCGCGGTAACGATGATGTTGACTATGCGCGAGGACTTCTCCTCCTCATCCGCCTGTTTTGCGGCATTCTCCTCCGCTACCTGCGCGGCAGCGTGTGCAGCGCTCTTCTGTATGCTGGCATTGAGCTCCTTCTTGTCGAGCCTGCGGGTCTGGAGGGCACGTCTGAGCTTCTCGATGCTGCCGACGTGGTATTCCCTGTAGAGCCTGCGCATCTCCTTGTCGATAGCGAGCTGCTCCTCCTGGGTACGCTTTGGCGGCGTATACTGGGGCCTTGGCTTGTTCTTCTGAGCCTTGCGGCGCTTGCGCTTGAACCTGATGTCGCTGATGAGCCGCATGAACTGGTATTTGGCTTCCTGAGCGTACTTTTTGTAGTAGGCCTCCATTTCCTCGCGGGTCTGCTTTTCGCGCTCTTTCTGCTCTTTTTTCGCTTTCTTGTCGGCGAGTATCTGCTTGTACAGCGGGTTGTCGGTATCCTCGGGGATAATGCCGAACACCGTTGCAAGGATATGTCTTATGAACCTTATGAGGACGTAGATCGGATTCCACGAGTATTCGCGGTATATCTCCTCGAAGGGCTTGCTCTCGAAGTGGAGACGCTCCGCCTTGAGACGGTGTGCACGTTCCTTTTCGGCGCGTTCCTTCTCGCGTTTCTGCTGCTCGAGCTTCATCCTCGCAGCGACTGCTCTCGGGTCCTCGATCTCCTCGGCGTTCTCGCCCTCGGAGCTCTCCTCCATTGCAGCCTTTGCTTCCTCTATCTCTTCCTCGGTGAGGTTCTCGTAAGCCTGTTTCTCGAGCTCTTCCTCGTCCGGGCCGTTATTGAGGGCAGCCTCGTCGAGGCCCTCCGCTTCGCCGAGCTCTGCACGCGCCATCTGCTTGTTCTGCTCGATACGCACACGCTCTGCGGCAAGGCGTTCCTCTTCCTCGCGCTTCAGGCGCTCTTCCTCTTCACGCTTACGCTGCTCCTCGAGACGTGCAAGGCGCTCCTGCTCGAGACGCGCACGTTCGCGCTCCTCGGCTTCCTGTTCCGCACGCTTCTTTTCGAGCATTTCCTGGAGCCTGCGCTCCTCCTCTTCCTTCTGGATACGGATACGCTCGAGCTCCTCGCGGCGGGCTTCCTCGATACGCTGCTGCTCAAGGAGCCTTTCCTCTTCCTCGAGGCGGAGCCTTTCCTCCTCCTTGCGCTGTTCCTCGAGCTGGGCGATGTAGCGGGTCTCGATCTCGATGACCTCGCTTATCTGCTCGAACATGAGGTCCAGATCCTTCGGCAGCTTCTTTTCAAGTCTGAACTCGCCGTCCGCCGCGATATATCCCGCGGTGGCCTCCGACGTTACGGAATAGTCTGCCGCCAGCTCCCTATCGAACTTTTTCAGCATCTTCGGGGCGAGCGTTTTCTGCTCCTTGGTCTTCAGAGCGGTCAGCTTGTCGGCGCTGTCCTTGTTCATGTACGAGCGGAACAGCAGCAGGTTGAGGACGACCATTTTGTAGAAGTCCTCGATGAACTCCTCCTGCGGCTTTACCGCGGTGTTCTGGACGTTTATCTCGTAGCCGACCTTGTCGTAGCTCTCGATGTACTGCCAGAGGGTCAGGCACGCCTTGAGGTCAACGTTCTTCATGATAGCGTTGGTACGCATTACAGGCGGGCGAATGTACGTCGCGCCGAGCGCCGTACACATCTCCGAGCCCTTGTAGCCCTCGATAGCCTTTTTCAGCTTCTCTACGCGCTGCCAGACGGTATAGCCGTTGTCGTCGTAGGAGTCAAGGCTGTCGATAGTTTCTATTTTCAGCTCGACCTTCATCTTGCCGCCTGCACCGTCGTCGATAGCTGTGTCGTAGCCGAGGGAGAAGACCTCCTCGTCGCGGGCGACCTGCGCGAGCTTCTGGTAGCGGGTATTGATGAATATGTAGAGCCTGTCTATCAGGGTATTGACGAACTTGTTCTCATACGTCAGGAGGCTCTCCTCCTTGTGGACGTTGAGTATCTTTGAGGGCGTTATCTTGCCCGATCTTTTATCTATGCTCTGGATAAGGTCGGTGTGCTGGGCGAGGTGCTTGACCGATTCGACTGTTATCTTCTTCGACAGCGCTATCGGCACTACCTCCTCGACGTCCTCGATGGTCTTGCGGGGATTCCGCAGGAAATTATCCACATGGACAAGCCCGTTCTCTATCGCCTCGACCCACGACACGTCGATCGCCTTTTCCATTATTTTTTTATTGAACGCGAATGTATTCCGGCTGGCGTGAAGCAGTGAGTCAAGTGACCCATACACGTCAACATCGTCAAATAATTCCGTAAATTCACTGAATTCGCGGTACCAATCCTCGTATCCTCCCACTTCTCACCACCTGCCTTTCGTGTCAAGTTTCTGAAAAATACAGGATATTCGTCAGGGGACAATCATTCATCCGGGATCCTGTTGCTTAATAGTTCCGTATGCGATGTAAGGGTAAAGTCGTTGTTAAGAGTGAGCGCGCGAAGCAAGCGTCAACGTGCAGATGTGCAGGGGCTGCTCTGCCGGCGACGTGTCCGCCTGCACGGGCTCAGCGTCAGAACAGCTTCTGGAGTCTCTCGAGGTATGCGATAGACTCGTTCATCTTGTTCTTGCCGAAGGACTTCTGGATATATACGCAGAGTTCACGCAGCTCCTCACGCAGCATTGCGAGGTTCAGTGACTCGAACTTTCTGAATATCTTCGTCGCGAGAACATAGTCGATACCGTCGAGCTCGTCGCCGCCGCAGGCTACATATACCGGCACGAACAGGTTCATCTGCTTGAGGATACGGTTACCGAAGGCAACACGCAGCTTCTCGATCACCCAGAGGTCGAGCTGCTGTACCTTCTTGAGGTTCTCCTGCGAGATCGGATACTTGTCGAAAGCTTCCTTGAAGAGCTTGTCGAGGTGGTCGAAGCCGAGGTTCATCGGCGGTGTATCGGGCGCGTCGAACGCAACGCCCTTTGAATCGAGGTTGATAGGCTGGGCACGGTCGTATACCTTATCGGAGATAGCGAACGTCGAGTCATCGTTGTTCGCGGTACCGACGTACCAGATGTTCTGCGGGATAACGATCTTGCCCTTGTCGAGCTTGACAGGGTCGGTGCTCCAGACGTTAGGTACGATGTCGAGCTCCCACTCGTCTGCGTTAGGCATTTCGAGAATGGAGAGCATTTCCGCGAAGTAGTACTCAACTCGCGCGATGTTCATCTCATCGAGGAGGATGAGGTTGACGTCGTTATTGTAGTTGGACGAATATATCCTTCGCAGAACTTCGGTCTCGTTGAAGTTCTTGGTGAATTCGTTGAAGTATCCGAAAAGCTCGGTACGGTCACGCCATGAGGGCTGTACCGACGCGATGGTGGTGTCTACCTGCAAGAACTTACCGAAGGAGTACGGGAGCGATGTTTTACCGGTACCGGAGATACCCTGAAGGATAATGAGCTTCGTGGAAGCCATACCCGCAAGGAACAGCATGATGGTCTTCGGCTCATAGTAGAGGTGCATACGCGAGCACGCGAAGTTGCGGAAGCGTTCGCATATGCCCTCGAGAGTGACGTCGTTGTCGTACTCGGGGGGAGTATAGCTCTTGTAGAAGTCGTCCACCTCGAGCAGCTTGGAGAATCTGCGGTCGTTGGTCTGTACCACGCCGCTCTCGACGACTGTGGGCACAGCTTCGCCCTCCTCGCCGCCTTCGCCGCCGTACTGTCCGCCGCCTGCAAGAGACAGGGGCGCAGCTCCGCCGGGAATGCCCATCTGGGAGACCTTCATCGCCATTATCTCGTCCTTTTCCTTCATGAGCTTCATGACCTTGCGCTGAAGCTCGCCCATTTCCTCGAGAAGGTCCTCATTGCTGACGAGCGAGTGTCTGAACCTGATGTACTTTCTCACTGCAAGGACTATCATCGTGACTATCAGCAGGTATATCGCGGCGACTATGACTATAGCCAGCACCGCGAGTATCCAGCTCAGCGCGCTGAAATCCTTGGAGAAGGACTTGAATATCTCTATGTAATTCTTGATATTGAATATCTGCTTGAAGCCTCGCCCGATACCCCGGACGATCTCGGCATATCCTTTAAGCATTTCAGAGATGAATGCAAAAAACCATTTTAGAAATCCGTTCATACTATGCTCCAATTATCTTGCGCTGCACGCGGCTTACGGCAGCTATGGTCGAATGATCATTCAGAAGCGGATACTTCTTCCTTTATCGTTTCCTCTGCGGTTTCGGCAGCTTCTGTGATCTCCTCTGCGGCAGCTCCGACAGCGTCCGCTGTCTTATCTGCGGCTTCCTCAGCCTTTTCTGCCATTTCCTGAGCTGTCTCTGCGGCACTGTCGGCAGCAGCCTCCGCCTTGTCTGCGAGGGACTTAGCCTCTGCGGGCAGTTCCTTCGCAGCTTCGGCACCGCTCTCCTTGAGCTTCTGCGCAGCGAGGTACTCCTCAACGGCACGGCGCTTTATCTCCTCCTCGTCCAGCTCGGGAGCCTCGGGGCGCTTAGCCTCGATGAGAGCTACGATGAACTTATACAGCTCGATGAGGAAGAATATCGCCATAGGGATAAGGATACAGATGAAGAAGCCCTTCTTTGTGCGGAGGAAGTTCATCGCCTTGCCGAATCCCTTGATCTTTGTGTTTGTCCATTTGCCGATGACGTCGGCTGCGCGTACTGAATCGGTATCGTCTGCGGGGTTGTTGTCGCCTCGTGTGACGAACGAGCCGTCGTCGTTCACGGTGACGATCCTATGGGTGTTCTTGGCTCTCTGACCGTTTATCATGGTCCAGAAGGTGATAACGTCGCCCTCCTTGAGTGACTTTACGTCGTCGACTTCCTTACAGATGATAAGGTCGTTTTTGCTGAAGGTAGGCTTCATGGAGTCTGACTCTACGGTCATCGGGATATATCCGAAGAGGTTGGCGACTCCGTTGTTCTTGCCCGATGAAAATACCACGACTGTGATAAGCAGTGCGAAGATAAGAACTATCCACGCAAACACATTCAGAACGATACTCAACACCTTTTTCATTTTTTACTTCTCCTTATATCATGTAGATTCTGTGATCTTGAAGTCCATGCTCAGCTTCAGCGTTCCGCCGATTATATTGTCAACACAGTCGGGGTCGTTGCCCTCGAGCCATATTACAACGGTGTATTTGTCCTTTGCCTTCGACGCGAACTTCTCTGTGGAGGTCCGCATGACGATATTCGAGGAAAGGAATTCGCTGTCGCAGTCCGATTCCTTGCCGGAACCGTTGGACTTTGTCTTGCCGTAGACGGTCTTTTCGCCATTCTTGTAGACCGCTATACGGATCGCCTCGTCAACGCCCTTCGTGACGTTCTCGAGGTTCATTTCTCCGGTGTATGTCAGGGTATCGTCTCCGGAATTGATTATGTAGAAGGTATAGGCGATATAACCGTCGCCGTTGTGGCTGCCGTTAACCATGTCGATGTTGGCGGGCAGGTCATTTCCGCTGATATTGGTCATATCATACACGATGTCTGCATTGAGCACGGCGATGGCTTTGTCGTACTCAGGTGTTTCGGACAAGGTAAGTCCCTGCTGGACCATGTCGTATTTGTTTATCCTTACTGTGAAGCTGCCGAATTTATCGTAGAAGTAGGATATCGCATAGGCGATAGCTACCAGCACTATCAGTATGACGGCAAGCAGGGCAAGGATACGCATGAGTACCACATGGCGCTTGACTTCCTTGGCGGTCCTTCGCAATTCCAGAACATCGATCAGTTTGTCGTCCTTTGCCATAGACAGACCTCCGTTCTATGTATATTATTCACTGCTGTCCGAGCGTCTGCGGACGTATCTTTCAGTGGTGTACTTCCCGACGAGTGAGCCGGCGCAGTAGGAGCACTCGAAAGCATAGAGGGCTTCAGCCTGCGCAACGTTGAAAACGCCGTCGGCTATCGGCTCCGCGCCCATGTCGTTTACGAAGCCGATTATCGACTTCACGGCGCTATCGGCACGTTCTCCGCGTCCGATGTAGTTCGCGACCTCCGGGCTCAGCATGACGTAGTCAACTGAGAAATCGGAAAGACGCATCATCGGGCAGGAGTTCCCGCCGAAGTTGGTCAGCATGAAGTGGAATCCGCGGTTGCGGAGATTGCCTATAGTGTTCGAGGCGATCGTGTCGGTCTCCATGAGGAGGTTCTCGGAGAGCTCGAAGCAGATGCGGCTCGTAGGCATCTCGTAGCGCGCGGAGTATTCAAGCAGCATCTTTTCGGCGCGGCGCTCCTTCAGAAAACGGACCGGCATATATACCGAGAGCCAGTTGAAATTCAGCTCACGCCCGCTGAATTTGCGGCTCGCCTCAAGGGACTGTATGAGTTCGAGAACGAACAGGCGGTCCGCCTGATTGGTCATCTCGCATACATCGCGGAATTTCTCCGGAGTGAGCACGCCGAGCCTGGGTGCGTTCAAGCGCGTCTGTGACTGAAAGAAGGCGGTCGAGCCGCTCGATATCTCCCTCACGACGCGGTATTGCAGCTCTACGGCGCGAAGTCCGCCGACGAGAGTCTGCTTTTCATTGTCTGCCATTCGCGCACCTCCTCTGCAAATAGATACACTTATAGATTATACTATGTAATTATAACATAAATGCGCTCGAATGTCAATGAATTTACTATTAATTCGGCGTTTAACACAGATTTCAGAAAGAATTTTTGGGAGCGCAGAAAAACAGGCTCCCTGCTTTCAATAACCGCAGGGAGCCTGGAAAATCATACCGCTCATTAATTTGATCTCGGTGTAACAATATCGCTTATCAGCTTTGCATTCGTATAAACGATATGATCAGTAGCGTCAGAGGATGTCAAATAACCATCTGTTGGAGTTTTCAGCAATCCAACAGTAACGGTTACCCGATAATTGGAGTATTCCATATCCACTGTTGTGTCGTCGCTGTTTTCAAAGTAATCATTATCACCGCTGTACACGCTGAAGTTGATAGGTATGCGGTATGAATAGTCACCCACAACCTTCTCCAGGGCATCATCGCTGATCGGCACGATGTAAACATAAGTGTTATCCGTTGTTGTCTGTTTGTAGCCGAGCGTTCCAAGATCAGACCTTGTCCCGCCAGATCCCTCAGCTCCGAGAATCTCAAAACTGCTGAAATACTTATCAATCGGAAGTGCCGCGCTGTAGTCAGATTTCTTCGACAGCATAACAGTTATCTTGATGTAGTTTGCCTGTCCTGCCATACTGTATCCGGATGCATCATACGTCACAGCTGTATTTACCGAAAGATCATGCTGGTTTTCGTCAAGTTCTCTTGCATTGATTCCGAGCTGACCAAGATCGCCGTTACCGGGAATGTAGTTATTTTCGTTGGGTGCTGCCTTGTAGTTGAGATCTACGGATGTAAGATTGTCGATATAGTACCTGAGCCTGCTGCTGTCGGTACTTCTCGTATCTGCACTTGCATGGCTCGCAGCTCCGTTAGTCGGTGACGACGACAGATTGGAATATCCGATCATGTATGTACCGACCTCATAGTTATCCTCCGTTGACGAAGGGAACTGCTCAGCAAGGAATTCGGTAGCATATGTCATATCCACCGTGAGAGAAACGTCAACTGTCGTCTTTGCTCTTCCTGCGGCGGCAACCATAGCGTTTTTAAGACTGTTTCCATACGCTATTTCAACATAGCTTCCTACGACTTTAGCAGAGTAATCATTTACATTTACCGCAGAACCATCTACGCTGCAATTCCTGAGCGCAACTGCCGGATTGACCTGAATACCGAACTCCGACGTATTATTTGCATTCATCTTGTTGAGAGCAACGAGGAACGAATGGTAGATCTCAACGTTCTTATTCTTTTCGATATAGCTGGTAATGTGATTATTTCTCGCAATTTCGCTGAAGCCTATTTCTGCTGTCATCACCGCTCCGATAGTGGTATTCTCATCGGACATCTGCCTTTGACCATTGTTCTCCTCAAAGCTCTTGACCCTGTTGTCGAACAGATTACCAAGGATGATATGGGAATTCTCAAGGTGAGTGCAGACTGAAGGATGGCTAACATCTCCAAAAGTGTTCTGACCATTGATCTCGTAATGGTAGAAAGAAGTATCATTCTCATCCTCTTGTGTGAAGATACTGATGTAGTAATTTTCTTCAAGATAGTTTTTGAACTCATTGTCTATCTTGGTCTTGCCGGTTGGTATCTCCACATTTACAGCAAAATGCGTCTTTCCGCTGTCGCCTTCTCCTTCCAGTCTCAGCTTTGTCCCGATCCCTGTGCCGCTGTTAACCTCAACAACGATACTGTCATTTGAGTCGGTTGCGGGATCCCATTCAACGAGATGCTTTTCAGAATCAGGAAGATCAGGATCGCTGTTGATTGAAACTGTCATCAGGTCATTCAGATTTACCATCTCGTTGCCAATGAACGTATTTATGTCTAAAATATACTCATCTGATATAAAATCGCTCGACGAGAAAGGCTTGCTGTAGAGCTTATCCTTGTTGTTGTTTGGATCGACAATTGCTATTATTGCATTGTCAGGCACGACAGCTGTTCCGCTTGATCTGATACTCAGCTTTTTCTCGGTAAAATTACGGTACACTTTTTCGCCGTTATTGATAGCATCTTGCCAATCCGAAGCAGACTGATCATAAACATAAGTCAGCTTTATCGTTATCGGGTTACCAAGGTTCTCAATAAGATTGTGATTGTTTCCGGTCGCCTGCGAATACGCTGAAAGGTCATAGGTCGAACCAGAACTCGGTCTGAGCATCATTTTGTAATTCAAGCACTTCTTGACTACCACCGGAACATAAAGGTGATATGCAATGCCGCCAGTTCCGCTCGGATCAAAGAACTGAACGTCAACAAGCGAGAACTGCCAGTCAAGGTTATCAACAGCAGCAGACGTTATCGTGAACTTATCGTCATTCAGCCTCAGCGAAGCCAACTCTCCGGACTGTTTACTGAATGTTGAACCGTCAGTGCTCTTCCACTTGGAAATGTCTACATTAAAGACCGCATTAGTCGCTGACTGTGAATAATCATAAGACGTATTTGTGAGCAGCTGGAGATAGGAATTGAGCTGGTCGTCGACAGTATCAATGTTCTGAACGACGAGCACAGGGAAATCCTCAGCAGTGTAGCTGAGCGCGCTGTTACGGCCATCGACCTTCTTGATGGTCATCATGCTCTCATTGAGGAAGCTGCGGAGTTCTGTTATCTCACTGGACGACATACCAGTATTCTGATAACGCTTTTTGTCGCTGCCACCCTGGATCGCAGAAATGATGTGCTGCGGGGTCGAGTTCGCATACTGAGCGCCCGACGCTCCATCGCCCGTCAGGTAAGATGAGCCAAAGATCAGAGTCTTCGGGCTGGATATTACATACGGGTAAGTATCCGGAGAATATGTAACATTTGAGCCGGACGTAGCCATATTTGACATACTCGTGCAGCGGTTCGGGTAGGTCGCCTCTTCGCCGACCATTACGGAGTTGTTTCCGGCATTGTCATAATCAGCAAAGATGACGTAGCCGCCGGAGCCGTAAGTTTCATCGGATGCCGAGGTGCTGTTGCCGACCATTTTATCGACGCTGATACTGCCCTGCCGCGTGAAACCGACGAGTTTGATCTTGCTTGCATTGGTTCCGCATATATACCCCTTACTTATTGTTGCCCCCGATGTAATCGAATCAAGAGAAACGTTCTCAGAGTATATATTAAACCCGTACATTACTTCGTCTATTTTACCAGCCAAAGTGCCAACTGTTGTATCGCTCTTTATTGTACAATTAGATATGCTAAAATTATCTGCTTCGAGCTTGATGTCAGTATAAGCTCCGCGATATCCAATTAGGCCACCGGCGCCAGTACCGCCAGAAATAATGTATCCGTCAATGCTGCAGTTTTTCAATACGAAATCTCGGCTTCCGTCTCCAAGATTATTACCGCTCTTTGAATTGTTTGATGTTCCGACAAACCCTCCTGCATATCCATCTCCTTTTATGGTCGAGCCAATCGGACTGTACAAATTGACATTATCAACGTAAACCGGGCTCCACGTTGTCGCGAAAGCGACCAATCCTCCTGAATGAAATTTTGATTCAACGGATAAATTATAAAATGTGCAGTTTTCAATGCTAACACCCTGTGTTTTATTTACAATTCCTATAACACCAGCAGTATAAATGTCCGCACCGTTACACTTTACAACTTGAGAGTTTTCCTCTGTACCAATTACAATGTTTCTGAAGTAGTTTGCGTTTTCTACATAACCATTGTTACCTCTTCTCAAAAAGCCTATAAAACCGCCCACTCCAAAATCGTAATCATTTCCTTCTCGCTTTGTTGCTTCGCATTCAACCCTTGTAAGATTGAATGTATGGTCATGCATATCGACCTTGGCATTTCCGGCATATATTTTACCAATCATTCCACCGGTACTGCAACCGCCTACTGATATTATCTTATCCGAATTGTAAGAGGTAGCGGGAGCATCGCTTTTGATCTCATAGTTTACAGTGCCGCTATCGGCATAACCGATCAGTCCACCGGTATTTCTTGCCGAATAAACGTCAACATTAACTATCGCGACATTCTTGATGGTAGGAGAGCTTGCAATAGAACCAAACAAAGAACCAACAGAAAGAACGTATTTTTTGTCTGTCGTATTGGTACCATAGCTTATCTTCTGTCCAGAATACTGGTAAACATGGCTCTTTACATTTCCCTTAAGGTAAAAACCGCTTAAGGATGAATTGTTGTATAATGAATTAAATAAGCCAAGACCGGCATTTGAATTATTATTTTTATCGTTTCTGCCTTGAACAGGAAGATACTCCAGGTAATCGCTATAATAGTAATCATAGCTCGTGTTTTGAGAAATAACCGCATCATTTCCTGTAAATGTATTGATTTGCATAAACAGGTCTCTGTGTGGATTTGCATTGCCTACTTTATATGCAAAATCATATAAGATGTTTCCAATACCCTTATAACCGTCAGGTAGGTAATAATCAGCATTAACAAGATTGATAACAGCAGAGCTGTTGTTAGCGATTTTGGCTATAGTAGTAGATGAATTAGCCAAGTAAAGATAACGCTGTAACTCCGGCTTAGTGTTGGTATTTATCGCACTTCCGGCATACTGAGCCTTAGCATAATCGCCAGCCTGTGTAACGCCAGTTATTCCAACCTCATCATAAGCTGCAGTGCCGCGAAATACATAATTCTGACCCGACGTGTAACCCAGCAGACTTTTGCTCATGCCGCTGTTTACCATTACAGACATGAGGAAGAACGCCTGCGCATTTTTAACGGTTATAGTATTTGAATTAATCGTGAAATTCGACGAGGAATTCGTCCCCAGATCGCTCTTATCGATGTCAGTGACAGAGTAATTCTTGGTGCCGTTTCGCATAGTCACGCCGACCTTGTTTACAGCATCAGCCGGATCGGTCGATACTGTGCCGTCAGACAGCCAATATTCGATAGTGCCGTCGCCGTATTTTCTTTCACCGTTCTCAAAAGGCTTATATGACGTACTTTCAGTCACGGCATAGCCGTTGATGACTCTGCCGATAATGGGATTGACGTAGAGCCACTTTGTGTTATCCGCAGCGAGCGGATTTGAAGCTGTTGCTCCTGTTCCTGTACCAAATCCGGTGAGATTGGCAGATGTCAGACCCGCCTCGTTATCGGTGGATTTACCGGTCATGTCCCTGAATATCAGCCCGCCGTTGACAATAACGCCAACGTATCCCCCGATGGGGACGAGCTGAGCTTTTGTTGCTGTACCTGTATTTGCATTTACCAGCTCGACAGTTGTGTAACTGAAATCGACCTTTACGTTTTCGATAATGTTATCTCCGCCGAAGATGCGTCCTATTACAGCACCGTAAGCCTCGCAGCCACCATTCAGACTATTGAATGCAGCAGCCGAGTTTTGTGTCAGTTTAATAGAAGTTGTCGGCTCGACCTTGATTGTAAGGTTTCTTACCACGCTTCCGTTGCTTGAAACGATAAGAGGCTTGTTTGATTTGTTCTTAATGCTGTTACCTCTTCCGTCAATAACACCGCGGAATACATAGTCATCTGCAACATTAGAAGAGAATCCTTCAAAATCAGCGGAAAGCTCCAGATCATCGCTGGCGATTACATAGTAAGCACCGGCAAGATACTTTCTGACAGAGACGTTGTCGTTAGAAAAAGCCACTGTTGTCTCTGAGCTGTCTCCGCCGCACCATGTCACATTGGATGCGGTGCCGTCTGAAATGCTTGTTGGTACAATAACACTTTGTGATGTATCCAGCGTACCGTTGATCATTTTCGCAAATGCTTCAAGCTGAGCTCCGCTGGTTATAGTATACGGATGATTATATGTACCGCAGCCTGACAGATCAGCGCCCTTAATGTTGACCCTGAGCTCATGAGTCTTATTCGATGCATTATAGCCTGTATAAACATAGTTCCGGAAATTAGTTGCAAATGCACCATATGCGCTGCCTACATCAGCAGAGCTGTCCGGACGTATATATTTGGGAGTATCCCAATCGTCTTTGTACCACTTCTGCTTATCAGCGTTTTCAACGGAGCTGTCGATCTCCGAGCCATATGTAACACTTCGCGAACCCGTTCCCCAGTCATCGTCAAATGTGAATTCATACACGCCGTAGGAACCAGAGTTATCCGCATACGAGAGCTTGTTGAGAAGCGTCGCCTTACTGAAAAGACTTCCTGTAGAATGATATGCGGTCAGCCCTGACAAATTCGACACACCTGTGGAATTTCTGCCGTCGAGCTTGATACGTGAGAATTTGAGCTTAAGCGCCTGAGAAGCAGTAATGCCAATATCTCCAAAAAGGCTGGTCGCGATATATGCAGAAGTTCCTGTACCCATGCTCGAATAAGATGTATCATTATTGGATACATTCGAGATATCCATAGTTACATTGCTTCCTGCCTTGTTTATAAGCAGAGGAGCATAGTCGCTGCTGCCAGTACCGATAGTTCCGCCTATTCTGATCCCGTTAAGGACAAGACCGTCCACGTTGATCAGCGCCGGAGAACCCGATGCGCCACTATGAGCTGTACCCATAATGAGTGCGCCACAGTAACCATCAATATTATTGACCTCGCCGCCGAGCTTGATATCCACTGTCAGCGAACCGGATACATTCCGGAATAAGCTGTTATGGATAAGGTAATGCTGATCATCCGAATCATCAGACACGCGCGCATCAGCAGACTCGCTCTCAGTTTCGTCAAAATCCGAATTGAAAAGGGAGATGTTTCCCCTGATAGTAATATTGCCTGTAAGGTCGATAGGATAATAGCTGTAACCCTTCAGATTAATGACGTCAGTATTAGCCGAACCGATCGTATTCCCAGTGATAGCAGGAACAAAATATCCGCTTATCGAATCCTGTGCATACTGATTTACGCTCCAGACAAGAAGCTTCTGGGCAAGATCAGACTGAGAGGTCCTATATGCATCAAGATTGTAATAATAGCGTGAATGACTGTTGAACTTCAGTGTTGCATTGTCGCTATCATCAAGAAATGCTGTTTTATGCGTATATGTAGCCCCTGTATTGGTGTCGCTGCTGCCCATTTTGAGCAGATCGTGGTTGGCTGTAGCTATAGAAATAACACCCTGACCATTCGAGATAACATCGCTTCCGCTTCCGGTATATGCAACTATCTCATCAAAGGTATCAACGCTGTTGAGAGCGAGGTCTACATTCGCCTTTGTAACTGTATACGAACCGGGAGCCAGCTCCATGTAGATAGCCGAAGATTTAGTGTTGCCTTTCACTCCCCATGTTTCGCCGGAGCCAACATTGTAGCCCTTGTTTACAAGCAGACCGAACGAAGTCGCATCGTTCGCAGTCACTGACATAGAGTCAAGCGTAATGCCTCCGGCATTAACATTCCAGTATCCGGTCGCTCTGTATACAAGACCAGCCGTCTCTCCAGTTGCTGAAAGAGAAGCATTGTCGTCCACAGTAACGCCTGAGTTTGCAGCGTACAGACCGTTTGAGATCCCCCTAAACACAACATCAGTCTCATACCAATTGTGACCGAGGAATCCGCCGCTATTGCCTGTCACGTCCATTTCCAGCCCCTTAATATCAAGAGCATTCAATGTAAGTGTTCGTCCGCTGCTGGGATGTGATGTGATATCGCCTGTCGAAGCGATACAGCCTATAGTTCCGCCTACCTCGTTGCTCGCCCCTGTAGACTTCAGCTTTCCGCCGACTGTACAGCTTCCGAGCGTAATGCCGAACGTATTCCCGGATACCTTGCCTATGATACCGCCAAGCTGAGAACTGCCCGCACTCAACTCGATTTTTCCGTTATACTTGCATCCAGACAAAGATACCAAATTTCCGACATTCTCGAGTTTACCTACGATACCGCCGCAGCAGATAGAGCTGTCTCCTTCGCCGGTGATAGTAGCATATGTAGCAGTCGAAGCCGTGTCATTGCATATCTCTATATTTGTGAGTGTTAATCCGCCAGTTGCCACAGCGATAACATTACCGACGTACATGGACTCCTTCGCGCAGACACTTATACTGCTGTCCGCACTGATTTTCAGAGCAGATATATTTGCTCCGCTCGTCCTTGCGAACAGACCATTGTACTTGTGCTTGTATATCTTGCCGCATCCCTCAAATGCATTCGAGAAATACTCTTCACCGATAGCAAGCTTTATACCGTAGCCGTTTCCATTGAACGTTCCGGAGAAAGTCTGGGGGACTGTCTCGTCCTTGATAATGTTATCTCTCGTAAGCCCTGTTATTCCGGTACCGCTCAGATCAATGCCTGCGGAGCTGGTGATCGAGAGCAAACTGCCGCTGCCCAGAAGTGCCGAGCTATTGCTTCCGGAGCACCTGATAACGCCTGAGTCCTGTCCATTGTTTAATTGAATATTAAGGGCAGTCCTGGCAAAATCATCCGTCGACGCCATGGCAGGTACTGCTGATTTAAGAGTTATGTAATGCCCGGCTTCAACGGTAAGGACGTTAGCCATTGTAATGTTTCCGCCAAATCTGACTATTTCGCCCCATGAGCCTACATCATCAAGATACTGATCCTCAGCAGAACGCACCATTACCCAACCCGATTCAGCAAAAACAAGACCGAATTTTCTGAATCCAACTACCTGACCAGAATCTGCGGACGCAGTTGTCACCGCTGGCGCACCCGAAAGATCTGTTATACCCTTGAGATGCAGTACTCCGTTTTCAAGGTCGCCGACTACTCCGCCAAAAGTTGCGGTCTCCGAAGGTAAAGCTGTTGAACCGTACGATATTGCATTTGTTCCTTCAAGGGCAATATATCCATCAGATGCTTTGCCGACCATGCCGCCAAAATTTGTGCTGGCTCCTGCTCTTGGAGTGTTTGCACTCACTCCATTAATATTGACGTATGAAGCTCCGTCTACAATACCTATTACACCGCCAAGATCCGATACGCTGCCGCCTGTACGCGAAGCCGTACACGAACCAGTGATATTCAGGGAGTTGCTGAGAGCCTCTGCCTTGTATAATCCGACGAGTCCGCCGAATGAAGCTGCATTGCCATCACTGTGATAAGCAGTAAAGCCAGTGCCGTTGATCGTCATGTTTCCGCTGTTTTCAAGCTTACCGAATATTCCTCCGCAGTATCCGTTTCCATTTACACGGGAATAAGAGGACGACAATGATATCTTGGCTGTCGGCACGGCATAGCTCGACTGAGTGTTTTTGAAATAACCGGCGATCGTACCAGCGCCTGATTCGCCCTTGATAGCCTGTGTTATCTGATACGGAGCATTGTTATTGAATACTATCGTTCCGCCGTCACAGTAACCGACAATGCCTCCGGCATACCCGTGATCCGCAGTAATACCAAACCCGTTAGCCTGTCGGTTCACCAGAGTTGTGTCGAGTGTCAGCGTTGTACCGTTGCCCATGCTCCCGACCAGACCGCCGGCATGCTTACCGGTGGCAGATGCCGTTACAGAGTAGCTGATATTCTCGTATACTGTTTCTCCATTAGCCTCGCTTGTTACGCCTTTAATCTCACTTATCTTGAGGGACGAGTCAGCCGCCATAGAACCGCACACCAGACCAGCATCGCCGGTAACACAGCTTATATTTGCATTGGCAGAATCACCGGCATTCAAAAAGGTGATCTTTTCAATGTTAACATTCGCGCCGGTCTCTATAGTTCCAATAAATCCGGCAAAATCACAGACAAGCTTCGCTCCGCCGAAAGAGTTCTGCACTGGCTTGTATGCCAGATTCCATGCATTACTGCCAGTGCTGCCGCAAGATTTGACATGCTTTGCAAAAAGAGGCTGATCTGATTCTGACGCAGTTTTTCTGAGGATAGTCAGATCGCCTTCGATAACAACATTATCGCCTACCCAGTCAAAAAGAGTCTCTGCAATACTGAGCGAAGCATTAGCGGTAAGTATTATCTTTCCTTCAAAAGGATACTGCTGCGTAGAAAGAATGGTATGGAAACCGCTTATCTCACCGCTGGTGTCACCATCGGCAATTGCGATAGTGATCTCATCTCTGTTGTTTACAGCCGGATCATAATTCTGAGCATAACTAATGATGTCCTCTTTGCTGTTCCACGTTGTCGGCGTCAGATTACCCGAAGGTGACGGTCCTTCCGCGAATGCGTTGATAGCGGACGATAGCCGCTTTATGCCATGTCCAATATCCGCAGCAGGCATACAGCCTATTGCGATCGCCATGGCAGTTGTAACACTTATCACACGTCTGGCAAGTGGAACTATTCTATTTTTGTTTTTAGATCTTTTCATGAATTATCCACTCCTGTTTGTGTAGCGGAGCAAGCTGAGGTGGAAATCCTCAGTTCGTTCCGACAGGCAAATAAGAATAACGGCTTGGCGTGTGTCTATTCTGTTCCGTTTCCTGCGGGGATCGCACGGACCTCAAGCTCGACATATCCCCTGAGAGTGTCAAAGGAGCTGTATTCAGTGCCGCTCGCGCCAGAAATCGCCTTATAAAGCTGAAAATCGTACCGGTTTATATTAGTTGTGCTCGGGGTCGCATTGATAACAACGGACTTCCACGAGCTATGTGCCGGATTGCTTCCTTGATAGTTGGACGGTGAGGCACAGAACATCGGACTAATGATCAGCTTTGCAGGATCATAGCTGAATATAAGCTGTTTGTCTCCCGAACCAGAGATCGTATAGTTAAACGCATCATAATGGTCAGCTATATCCACTCCGCTCTCCTTAGTCTTATCCGAAAAATCACCGCTCCAGTCCTGTGAATGAGGTTCCGGAGTAGTTGCAACATAGATCAGTGAAGAGATCGAAGGTATCATAGAATTAGTCGGGGTCGCAGTGATCTTTACGCAATAGTCCGAATCCCTTCCTGTATTTGTAAACGTTACAGTCCACTCATCCGCGGTTGCACCGCTGATCTTAGCAAGAGTATGCGGCTGAGAAGAACTACCGGATAAAGTGTCGTGATCCAATGATATAACATCTGTGCCTAATCCAACATCTATTGAAATGCTATCATTTTCCATCTTTGCAAGCGCACTTGAGTCAGTCGATAAATTATACAAAGCGCCGGAGAAATGAACTAATTCCGCTGTTATCGTATAAGTAATATCTCCGGGGTAAATAGAACTTGGATCCGAAGGATTGAAATTCCTGATAAGCAGGTCAAAAGAGTATTCACTGCTTTCATTCGAAGAATAATAGGGCTTCTTATTTGAATCTCCCAGTTTCAGATAGTTCGACGTAAATAGGCCATCGCTCGCGGAAGATGGAGCTACGACCCGCTTTATCTTGTTATTTTCGCTTTTGTAAGCAGCATAGCCGATCACTGCAACAAGGGCAGTAGAGACGGCAGCGAGCCATATCAGTATCCATTGACGCTTAACAAAGTCAACAAATCTTTCCTTTTTCCACTTTTTACTCATACCGTCCCTCCTTTCAACCCGAGATAATGATTGGTCAGCTTGTCGCCTTTACGGTAATATAAACTATGTCGGTCTCCTTCGCCGCATTGTCAAGGGCACCAGCCTCCCACTCAACACGCAGGATAAAGTGTCTGCTGAACGGCTTGCGGTTAGAATTGTTCTGCAACGGGAATGCAGAGACATTCTCTGCCTGCCAATACACCGGCTCTGCGCCGGAGTGGACCTTTTCATATCCTGAAGAACCCGACCCGCCGTAAGTGTCTACGTGATAGGTCTGGGTAGCATAATTTGAACCCGATGCCTTATTGAGATATCTGCCTGTATACTCTCCGCCTGATCCACCCTCTGTAACTCGCGAATCTATCCTATAGTACAGCGGTGATCCGGCATCGAGATGATACTCAGCTCCAGAGAGTTCAGGAATACCTGACGCCATGCTGTTCCCCAATGAATATGTAACGTAATCCGGCTCTATTCCCGTGTGTTTAGCCGGCTCGGAAGTAAGCTCCTCAGCAGCAAAAACTCTGTAAGAAAAAGGGTTATTGGTGGTGTATGCAAGCTGGATAGTAAACCTATTCACAGCTTCACCGGTCACGCAGAAAACGTAATCCTTATGGGTTATTTTTTCAGTTTTTCCGTCAACTCCCGAGATAGCATTGCCGTAACCGTCTTTTTTTTCAGCATCAGCATCAATGCCGTCGATGTTGAAAAACATACTATCCTCGCGGTGCGCAGCACTGAGAATAAGTACATTCGGAGACTGGATCTTCTGCATTTTTACTATGCGGCGCTGATAATTGAACCACGCAGCTGTCGGTATCGCGATCAGGAGCAATGCTGTAAGGGTCAGTGCGATGACCAATTGCAGCTTGATCTGCCATGATGATTTGTTGAACTTCTCCAAGCCCTTTTTGAACAGCGACATCGTACCGCCCCCTTTCATCTTTTTGTCTTATAGTGTAGCGTTGAGCTCTACTAACGCATAGCTGATGTTTTTTCCTATTGTCTGATCAGCGGAGTTATATCCGTCACTGAGCGTATCAAATTCTGCGCGGAAGCTTTCGCTGTTTCGTCTTTTGGTGTAAAGATCCGATAAGACGGTGCCGTAGGAAGCCGTTCCCCTGAAAAAGGTGGCTGTGGTAAGATACGTTGTAAGGGCCGAGCGATCATTTGTCTCGCCGGCGGTATTCAGGATAGGCGTTCCGATCATATAGTTCATGTCATCGGACGTTCCGCTGAGAGCTATCTGACCAAAGGTATTCGGCCAGACCCAGTAGATGGTAACATTTCCACTGTTGTCAGGAGTCATAATAAAGTCAGAAACATCACTGATAAAGCCACTGTACTGGTAATTACCAGCTGTTCCCGTTCTGCCCTTGAAAAACATGATGTGCGACTTCAGATAAGCCGCGCCATCGCTGACCTCGGCGGACGAAGCACTGCCAGTCACCTCGTGTATATCTGTAACCACTTCAATGGTCTTGGTGGGATCACCCGGATCAGGCTGAGTTTCGGTATCAGCAGTGAAAGCCTTTATATCAAGGGAATAGTGCAGCGAAGAAATATCGGGGCCGGCGGAGACCACCTGAAACTCGAGAGTGCCGCAGGAATCCGGCATAAGCTCATCGTCGCCATCAGCCATGCGCCAGCATATTGACCAGCCGTCCGAGCCGGCATAGGTCTCGACGCCGGAATTCCGGCTGTAACTGCGGTCAAGGCGGGAATACAGGCTGCTGAAGCCTATCTCTGCGCCGGACTCCACTCCGAACCCGGCACCGGACGCCACCCTTAGCTCAAAACCTGCGTTGCCTACTCCTACCCCCATTCCCCCGGCGGTGACGCTCTTATTCATCGCGAACCACGCGATAGTAGCGAAAATCCACACGATAAAGGCGAGGGCAGTGATGATGCCGAGCTTGACGAGCGATCTTCTGCGCTTATCCTTTTCTCCGGTCTCGCCGGACTTGCTGATATTCAGTTCATTCATGCTCCCCACCTCCTTGTAAATGGGCATAGTTACTCTACTATATTATATCATTATTTTAATGCGTTTTCAATACGCATTATTGCTAATTATGTCGATTACTATTTGTAATGTTTGCGCAATGCTAAAAATCAAGACGAATGGAGAATAGATAAAAGCCGCACGCCAGATTTACATTCAGTATATTTTCTGGCGCTTATAACAAAAGGAAACCGCCGGATCGCTCCGGCGGTTTTAGGATTTGTTAGAGATTAGAGATTAAATGCTTTCAGACCAGATCAAGTAGCAGGAACTATGTCACCAGTGAGCTTAACCTCAACGGTCGTATTCTGAAGATCAGCAACGCCGTTGGTATAAACGTCAGTGTCATTACCATCCCAATAAGCATACACTCTTATTGTGCTCGCAGCACTGGAAGTAACATTTGCAGTCTGAAGCACAGTAGAGGAAGCAGAAATATCTGCCGCAGTAGAAGCATCAAACTCCTGGCAGCCATTTGCTCCAGCAACGATGACCTTTACAGCAGAATCGCCTGCAGTTGTCAGCGTACAGGATTTAACGCGAAGATTCTGCAGTTCATTAGAACCAGTAGCAGTAGCCAAGCTGAACTCATTAATGAGGACATACTTCTCAAACTCTCCCGCTGTTGTAGGAATGTAAGTCGCTGTAGTCGGGTTAGTTCCTAAATAGTCAGCAGGGTCAGAACTATATCTGTAGTACCAGATATCCTTCACTGCAGCATCCTCAGTGTCTGCTGCCTCAATAGCTGTATATCCGGTAGATGAAGCTGTGATAGCATCATGCGCAGTCGGATAAAGAACTGCAGAAGCAGTCACTGCACTATCCTGAGTAAGCTTGCTCGACTGAACCTGAGCCGCCGTAGCTGTACCCTGCTTAACCAACAGGAACGTTGCGTCAGACTTAACCTGTACAGACATACCAGTCAGGGTAACCGTATCATTAAGCGAGAACCACGCATAGGTGGATGTTGCGAGCATTGCAGCGGATACGCCGAGCATTGCTGTCGCCGACATTAATTTTTTCATAGCATTATTCTTTTTCATATTCATTTTCCTTTCATAATGGATTTCGGCTTTGAAGCCGCCGAGCCGCTGGATGCGTTCGTGTTGTTTTGTTGTATTCATTATACCGGAAATATCTGCCGTTGTCAAGGTTTTTTCGCGATATATGGTCAAATTCGGCGTTTGGCACTGTTTTTATATGCAGTTTTTATGCATTTTACCAAAAGTAATATATATTTTGCTTTACCCTCCGTTTAGGGGGTGTTTTTTATACTATCCGTAAATCAATTTGTACGTTCACAAAAGCATAATTTTATATCCCATGAAAATTTATTCTCTGTTTACACAAGCTTAATATTTACCCTTTGTATACAATATCATATGAAAGCCGCCCGCAGAGTGACATTCACCCCGCAGACGGCTGATTATTATTCCTTATTGTATACCTCCGCCGCGACGTCCACCGACTGCTTGGCGTCCTTCGCGTAGTAGTCCGCGTGTATCTGCTTGGCATAGGATTCCGTCAGGACCGCTCCCCCGACCACGGTCTTGCAGCACGGGCATTTCCTGTTGAGCTGCTCGATAGTCTCCGCCATTGAGCCGAGCGTGGTCGTCATCAGCGCGGAGAGTCCCACGAGCTTGACGTCGTGCTCGATAGCTGCCTCCACGACGGTCTCCGGCGGGACGTCCTTCCCGAGGTCGATGACCGTAAAGCCGTAGCTGTCCAGCAGTACCTTGACGATGTTCTTGCCGATGTCGTGGATATCGCCCTTCACCGTCGCCAGCACGACCTTCCCCTTGGAGACGCTTTCCCCGCCGCTTGCCGAGAGCCTCTCCTTCACGACCTCGAAGCAAGCCTGTGCTGCTCCTGCGGTGAGTATCAGCTGCGGCAGGAAGATCTTCCCCTTCTCGAACTTCGCGCCCGCTGAATCGAGCGCAGGTATGAGATAGTCATTTATGATAGCCATGGGGTCAACGGTCTTCGCGAGCTCCGCGGCCGCCCTGACAGCTTCGTTCTTGAGCCCGTTCTCCACCGCGTAGACGAGGTCCGGCTGGGACTTGTCTGTGGGGGCTGGTGCAGCAGGCTTGGGAGCGCCGTCCTGCGCGTAAACGCTGATGAACTCGGCGGAGTCGCGGTCTATCCCCGCGAGGAGCCGGTATGCCCGCACAGCGCCGATTATGGAGTCCACATTGGGGTTGATGATAGGCAGATCGAGACCGCTGTGCAGTGCCATTGTGAGGAACGTGCGCGTGATGAGCTCACGGTTAGGCAGTCCGAACGAGATGTTCGATACACCGAGGACCGTGCGCAGCCCGAGCTCGGTCTTTACACGGTGCAGGGCATTGATAGTCTCCATGACGCCGTCCTGCTCCGCGGAGGCGGTCAGCGTAAGGCAGTCGATGAAGACGTCCTCGCGCGGGATACCGTACTCCATAGCACGGGAGAGAATCTTCTCGGCTATTTTGAAGCGTCCTTCAGCGGTCTTGGGTATGCCGCCCTTGTCGAGCGTGAGCCCGACCACAGCCGCGCCGTACTTCTTGACGAGCGGCAGAATTGTGTTCAGCGAGTCCTCCTCGCCGTTTACGGAGTTGACTATGGGCTTGCCGTTGTAGACGCGCAGACCCGCTTCGAGCACCTCAGGTATCGTGGAATCGAGCTGGAGGGGCGTGTCGCATATGCTCTGTATCGCCTTTACAGCCTCGACCATCATGGCTTTTTCGTCTATTCCGGGCAGTCCGACGTTGACGTCGAGAATTTCGGCTCCTGCGTGTATCTGCTCGACCGCCTGCGAGAGGATGTAGTCGATGTCGTGCGCGAGGAGAGCCTCCTTGAAGCGCTTCTTGCCGGTCGGATTTATCCTTTCGCCGATGACGCGGGGCTGGTCGATGACAACACAGCTCACCGCCGAGCAGACCGCGCTCCTGCGCTGTACCGGGCGGTGCAGCCTCTCCTCGCCGGAGAGCGCCTCTATCATCGCGGAGATGTGCTCCGGGGTAGTTCCGCAGCAGCCGCCGAATATCGTCACTCCCGACTGCGCCAGCTTTACCGCGCTCGCCGCGAAATCCTCCGGACCTACGCTGTATTGGTTGGTCACGGGGTCGGGGAGACCTGCATTGGGCTTGGCTATGACGGGGAGGGTAGTGAGTGAGCAGAGCTTGTCAAGCACCGGGAAGAGCTCCTCCGGACCCAGCGAGCAGTTCACGCCCAACGCGTCCGCGCCCAGACCCTCGAGCAGCGCGACCATGCATTCCGGCGAAACACCGGTGAATGTGCGCATATTCTCCTCAAAGGTCATGGTGACGAGCACGGGCTTGTCGGAGTTCTCCTTCGCCGCGAGCACAGCCGCCTTGACCTCATAGAGGTCGGTCATCGTCTCTATTACTATTATGTCAGCGTCCCTGCCGGCTTCGACGACCTCGCGGAAGCAGTCGTATGCCTCCTCGAAGCTGAGCGTGCCCGACGGCTCGAGCAGCTGTCCGATAGGTCCTATATCGAGCGCAACGAGCGACTTTCCGCCCACTGCGCGCCTTGCGTTCTCCACGCCCGCAGAGACGATCTCCTCTACGGTATGCCCGCTGCCCGCGAGCTTATGACGGTTCGCGCCGAAGGTGTTCGCGTAGACCACGTCCGCACCGGCTTCGGCGTAGAGCCTGTGTACGTTCATGACCGGCTCGGGGTCGGTTAGATTAATCAGCTCGGGGTAGCGTCCGCTCTGCACGCCGGCATTCTGGAGCATGGTCCCCATGCCGCCGTCGAGGAAGATAAATCTGTCCTCATCGAGCAGCCGGCAGAATCTTTCGTTCATAGTGCGCCTCCGTTCATTCGTTCCTGAAAGTGCCTAAAATTCGGAAATACTCAACATTCTCGGCTAGGTCGTTCATGAGCGCCTTTACGCCGGGGTCGGAGATCCTTCCGCTGAAATCGAGATAGAATATGACGTCAAAGCTGCCGTCGCGGATAGGTCGGTTCTCGATACGGAGGAGGTTCATGCCGTTGACGTAGAACTTGGTCAGCAGTCGGTAGAGCGAGCCCTCCGTGTGAGGGATCTTGAGCATCACCGATACTATGTCGGAATCGGGCATAGCCTCCATTTTACGCGAGATGCAGACGAACTGCGTGCGGTTGACCGAGCAGTCGGCTATCTTTTCCGCAAGGATATTAAGTCCGAGACGCTTAGCGCAGTCCACGGAGCATATCGCGGCTATACGGTCGTCGGGCGAGCTTGCCGCGACCTTCTCGGCAGCGGTGGCGGTGTTGCCGTAATCGGCGGTTTTAAGCCCGTTCGCGTCGATGAACTCGCTGCACTGCATGAGCGCCTGCGGGTGAGAGTAGACCTTTCTCAGCTCCGACACCGGGCAGTCAGCCTTCGCGGCGAGACAGTGGTTGATGTCGAGGCAGACCTCACGGACGATATATACGCTGTATTTCGCCAGAAGATCGTATGTAGTGTCAACGGTCCCGGCTGTGGAATTGTTCACGGGGAGCACGCCGTAATCGAGCTCGCCGGACTGCACAGCCATGAAAACGTCCTCGAAGGAGCCGCAGAACGTGAAGTCCCTGTCGCCGAACATGAGCCTTGCGGCAGACTCGGAATTCGCTCCCGGGGCGCCCTGACAGCCTATTTTACAAGCGCTGCTGAAATCCGGCGCGGTAAAGGCATAGTCCTGCTCGCGGCGGCTGAGCTTGCGGTTCTGGAGTATCTTGCTGATGTCCATGATAGTGGTGAAGAGCGCAGCTGTGCCGTTCTCGAGGTCAGGGTCGCCGGTAAGGCGCTTGATCCTGTCAACTATCTCCTGCTCGCGTCCGCCCTGAAATACAGGCATATTGTGCTCCCGCTTGAATTCCGCGACGTCGCGGCAGAGCTCCATGCGCTTCATGAACAGCTTCAGTATCTCCCCATCTATGTCATCTATACCGTTCCTGAGTTCCTTTAAGTCCATTTTTAACCTCCGTAGGGCTTGCATTAGTAAAGTAACATATATTATAGCACGTTTTTTTGTAGAAATCAATAAAAAACTTCAAATGACTTGCAATGCGGGAGGGTATTGTGTTATAATAGTATGGATTATAGTGACGAAGTGTGTCTATAGGACCGGAGACGGAGCGTTGTTAGCTATGAAAACACTGAGGATACTCGGGGTCGACCCGGGATACGCGATAGTCGGATTCGGCGTGCTCGACTACGACGGAGTGCAGTTCACTCCCATTGAATACGGCGCGGTGACTACCGAGAAGGACGTCCCCTTCGCGGAGCGCCTGCTCATTATACACCGCGACATCGAATTCATCTTCGACCGCTTCAAGCCAGACTGCATGGCTATCGAGCGCCTGTACTTCGCCACCAACCACAAAACGGCGATAGACGTCGCACAGGCAAGGGGCGTCACCGTCCTTTCGGCGGCAAAGCGCAGCATACCCATTGCCGAGTACACGCCATTGCAGGTAAAGCAGAGCGTTGTCGGCTACGGAAAGGCTGAGAAAAAGCAGGTCATGGAAATGACCCGCAATATCCTCCGCCTCGCGCAGATACCCAAGCCCGACGACGCCGCGGACGCACTCGCTATCGCTATCTGCCACGGGCACAGCTCGCGGTATCAGCTCAGATGAGCTATCACACGCAAAGGAAGTCATACGATGATATACAGCTTAAAAGGCACGCTGACCGTCAAGGAGCTCAGCTTCGCGGTCATTGAGTGCGGGGGAGTCGGATACGGCTGCCGCACCTCATACAACACCGTCTCCCAGCTCGGGGATATCGGCAGCGAAGCCACTCTGTACACTCACCTGTACGTCAGGGAGGACGTCGTGGAGCTGTTCGGCTTTGCAACATTGCAGGAGCTGAGCTGCTTCAAGCTGCTGATATCGGTGTCCGGCGTCGGACCCAAGGCAGCCACCGCGATACTCTCAGACGTCTCCCCGGAGCAGTTCGCGTTCCGCGTAGCCTCCGGAGACAGCAAGAGCTTCACCAAGACCAAGGGCATAGGCGCCAAGACCGCGCAGAGGATAGTCCTCGAGCTCAAGGACAAGATGTCCTCGCAGACTATCAGCGGCACAGTCGCCAAAGACGCCGCAGACTTCGCCCCGCAGTTCTCGGGAGCACCGTCATCGGCAGTGACCGAGGCACTCGAGGCACTCATGGTGCTCGGCTACTCGCAGGGAGAGGTCGCCCCGATACTCGGCAAGCTCGACCCCGCACTCTCCACGCAGGACCTCATCAAAGAGACACTAAGACTTATGTCAGCCAGAAATTCGCGCTGAAAATATATACGAAAGGAAGAAACCACTATGGCACCCGTACCAAACATGAATCTCGACGAATTACTGAAGGCAGCTATCAAGGACCCGTCCAAGCGCTCGGTGTTCCTGCAGACCCTCATCAAGAGCGACGTTTACGTTATCTGCAAGAACCCCGTCAAGCAGGAGCGCGACAGGGCTGAGGGCGGTATCCAGCTCGAGCTGATAACCACTCAGAACCCCGACGGCGATATCTTTATCCCGTTCTTCACGAGCTTCCGCGCTCTCCAGCAGTTCGCCAAGAGATATGTTGACTGCTACAAGATCAACTGCCTGCGCCTTTTCGACCTTATCCAGTCGGTATCGGCAGTTCTGAACCCCAATTCCTACGGCAAGGAGTTCTCCTCGCAGGAGATCAAGAGCATACTCCTCATCGCGAGGAACCTCAAGATCAAGGCTATCTCCTACAACGAGGCAGACACTATCGCTTACCGTCCGGTAGAGCACTCCGTATCGCACATAACCAAGGCTGCGTCGAAGTTCCTTTCCAAGCAGCCCAACGTTGACCGCGCGTTCATCATGGAGATGGTTAAGGGCTGCGAAAAGCCGCAGATACTTATAGTCCTCGATATGCTCGGCAGCACGAGAAAGCTGTTCGTGCCGCTGTCGAAGTACCTGTCGAAGACGGTAAAGGCGAATGAGCACCTCTGCTTCATCAGCTATGAGCAGGACATGGGCAAGAAGGCTGCCGAGACAGTAGATCCCTTCTATGTTCGCAAAAAGCGTTACTTTGAGAAGTGATCGTAGGCGACCTACAGGTCGTCTTTACGGCCTGACACCTGAAACCTGTCACCTAAGACCCGACACCTTTTCACAAGGAGATAAACATTGATACAAACAGAGGATATGGAGTTCGCACCGAGGGTCATTTCCCCCGAGATCTCGCAGGAGGACAGCGACATCGAGGTCAGCCTGCGCCCGCAGACGCTCCATGAATATATCGGTCAGGACAAGGTCAAGGAGAACCTTGCGGTCTACATCGAGGCAGCCAAGCGCCGCGGTGAGCCGCTCGACCACGTCCTGCTGTACGGTCCGCCCGGACTCGGAAAGACTACCCTCTCGGGCATCATCGCCCATGAGCTCGGGGTGAATTTCCGCGTCACGACCGGTCCCGCTATCGAAAAGCCCGGCGACCTCGTCTCACTGCTGACGAGCCTTGCGGACAACGACGTACTGTTCATCGACGAGATACACCGCCTGTCCCGCGCGGTCGAGGAGATACTCTACCCCGCGCTCGAGGACAGAGTGATAGACATAATCATCGGCAAGGGTCCCTCCGCACAGTCCGTGCGTATCGACCTCAAGCCTTTCACGCTCATCGGCGCAACGACACGTGCGGGACAGCTCTCCGCACCTCTGCGCGACCGCTTCGGCGTTATCCACCGCCTTGAGCTTTACACGAAGGATCAGCTCACGGACATCGTCCGCAGGAGCGCCATGATACTCGGTATCCCCTGCGAGACCGACGGCGCTATGGAGATAGCCGGACGTGCAAGAGGTACGCCGCGTATCGCGAACCGCCTGCTGAAGCGCGTGCGCGACTTCGCAGACGTCATGGGCAACGGTCAGATCACGCAGGAGATAGCCTCGATAGCGCTCAGCCGCCTTGAGATAGACGCTCTGGGCCTGGACAGCCTCGACAGGCGAATGCTCGAAATGATAATCAAGGGCTATTCCGGCGGTCCGGTGGGACTGGAGACACTCGCCTCTGCTATCGGCGAAGAGTCGGTGACGCTCGAGGACGTGTGTGAGCCGTTCCTCATGCAGCTCGGGTTCCTTGGCAGGACGCCCAGGGGAAGAGTTGCGACGAAGCTCGCGTATGAGCACCTCGGGTACAGTCTGCCTGAGCAGAGCTCCGGCAGCGACGAGGGACAGATGACGTTTTAGCTCTGCGCATTGCTATGGAAATAACGCGGGCGGCGGAACGCCGCCCCTACATATGACCGCTGGGACGTCCCATGCAGTCCGACAACAATGACTATGCTTATAAAAGGTACTAAAAAATACAACCTGCGCCACAACACAGAGCGCACGGAGGCTCCCGCCGAGGGCTGCATGATAAACGGACAGGGTCTCGGCGCGGTCTCAAAGCTGCGGTACGGCCTCTGCCCGATGAGTTTCAACGGCTGCGAGGTCATCTCCGTGTACAACGCGCTCGTATATTTGAACAAGCCCCGCCCGCTCAGTGAGATAGCGTTCTACATGGAGCGGTACAGGCTGCTGTTCGGAGTTTTCGGCTGCGACCCGTATAAGCTCGGCAAGGTGCTCGGGCATTACGGAGCAGCTTTTGAGCGTTCTGAGGAGGCAGGCGACGCAAAGGCGTTCATCATCTCCTACTGGACGGGACGGCGGTTCATGTCCTCCCTGCATACGGTGTTCTGCGTGCGCACAGCCCGCGGGATAGAGGTCTACAACCGCTACAACGACGTCCCCGGCGTGCTGACTGTGAGGTCCGCGAAGGAGCTCGGCAGGGGCAAGCCGATAGCGGTGTACGTCATCAAAAAAGATTAAGGAGCATTGCTTTGAGAACAGCCAACAACTGGAAAGACTATGTGATACTCGACACGTCCGACGGCGAAAAGCTCGAAACATGGGGCGATATCAGCCTCGTGAGACCCGACCCGCAGATAATCTGGAAGACCGAACGCACAGACCCGCTCTGGCGGACTGCCGACGGTCACTACCACCGCTCCGACAAGGGCGGCGGACAGTGGGAATTCCGCAGGAAGCTGCCGCAGTCGTGGAACATCAGCTACGGCGGGCTGACCTTCAATATACGTCCGACCGGCTTCAAGCACACGGGACTTTTCCCCGAACAGGCGGTCAACTGGGACTTCATGGCGGAGAAGATACGCGGCGCGGGACGTAAGATAAGCGTCCTGAATCTGTTCGCGTACACCGGCGGAGCTACCCTCGCTTGCGCGGCTGCCGGGGCGGAGGTCTGCCACGTTGATGCCTCGAAGGGAATGGTGCAGTGGGCGCGTGAGAACGCCGCTGCTTCGGGACTTTCCGACAAGCCCGTGCGCTGGATAGTGGACGACTGCGAGAAGTTCATCGCACGCGAGATACGCCGCGGGCGCCGGTACGACGCCGTTATCATGGATCCCCCGAGCTACGGGCGCGGTCCGGGCGGCGAGATATGGAAGCTCGAGAACTGCGTTTACGACCTCGTGAAGCTGTGCGCGGGAGTGCTCTCGGACGACCCGCTGTTCTTCCTGATAAACAGCTATACTACGGGGCTTTCGCCGTCTGTCATGGGATATATCCTCGGCAGCGTGCTGACTGATAAATTTGGCGGCGAGGTGACCTTCGACGAGATAGGTCTGCCGGTGCAGTCCACCGGAATGACCCTCCCCTGCGGCTCGACGGCGATATGGGCGGGGAGCCCCCGCGGGCGTAACGCGTAAGAAATACCACCCAAACGCCACATATGGCTCGCGTTGTTATTTCTTGTAGGGGCCGCCTCCGGCGGTCCGCACCCCGATTTACCGATAGTCCAAAGGAGCAGCAATGGAAAAACGATTTTGCGCAATATTCGCGGCGCTCCTCACCTTGCTGTGTATCGTCCCGCTCGGAGCGTATGCGCTCGACTTCGACCCGCACAGCCTCGACATACAAAAGAAAAGCGTGCCGGAAGGAACGTACTATGTCGATGTGCTGATAAGGCTCGATAAGTCAGACCCCGACTACTGTGAGGTCTCAGACCGGAATGTGCCGCAGTGCCATGTCCGCTATGAATACCCGTCAGACGGCGGTGCACAGGAAGTGACAAAGCCGCTCGATATCACAGAAAACAGTCAGATAGCGCAGTACTTCGAGGACGGCTATGTCAGCATGAGCCTGCATTACCGCTGTGTGGAGAGCTTCGTCATCTGGGACAGCGAGTACAACGAGCAGCCCGGCGACTATCCTCACGCCATAATGAAGCTCAGCAGCATGAACTTTGAGAACGTGTGGGAGAAGTACGGCGCCTTCAGGGTCGCGTATGTGGACAAGGGCGGCAATGTACTGGGAGTTTCCGGCAAGGCGAAGCGCTCGTGGAGCATGAGCAGTCCCTACGCGCTCATCGCGGACGGCGATAAACTGACCTTCCGAATTTTCGGGACGTCTCCCGCAGCGAACATCGCGTTCTGGGCGGTCGTCATCGGCATACCGCTGCTGATGATAGCCCTCATAATATCAAAAATAAGAAATGCCGTATGGAAGCGGCGCACGGTAAACAACATACAGGAAGGAGCAGAAAATGGCAAAAAATGACCGTTTCATCAGAGTCTACACACAGGGCGACACGTTCTCGCAGGAGAGCACTCACCACGTCGAGATATGGGTGGACAGGGTCACCGGAGTGAACTACATCTACTGCTCCGAACGGGGCGACTGCGGAGGCATGACCCCTCTCCTCGGGCACGACGGACAGCCCGTCATCATGTCCGAAGATGAAATAGAAAAGCTAAAAGGATAAATAATGAGTAACATTATCGAAATCAGGGATCTGCACTTCAGCTACGACACCGAGAGCGAAAAGCCCGCGGAGGTGCTGAAGGGCATTGATCTTGACATAGCCGAGGGCGAATTCGTCGCAGTGCTCGGACACAACGGCTCGGGAAAATCCACCCTCGCCAAGCATATCAACGCCATACTCGTCCCCACGAGCGGGAAAGTGCTCGTGGACGGCATCGACACCGCCGACGAGGGCAGGCTCTTTGAGCTTCGCCAGCGCGCGGGAATGGTCTTCCAGAACCCGGACAACCAGATAGTCTCCTCGATAGTCGAGGAGGACGTCGCCTTCGGACTGGAGAACCTCGGGGTGCCGTATGAGGAAATGCGGCAGAGGGTCGATGACGCGCTCAGAGCCGTGAATATGTACGAATACCGCCTGCACTCGCCGAGCCAGCTCTCCGGCGGACAGAAGCAGCGCGTGGCTATCGCGGGCATAATCGCGATGAGACCCAGGTGCATAATCCTCGACGAGCCCACCGCAATGCTCGACCCGCAGGGACGCAAGGAAGTCCTCGCGGCGGTCCATATGCTCAACCGCGAGCACGGCATAACCATAATCCTCATCACGCACTACATGGACGAAGCCGCACAGTGCGGGCGCGTAGTGGTCATGGACAAAGGGCGCGTGGTCCTCGATGACAAGCCCGAGAGGGTGTTCTCGCAGGTCGATACGCTGAAAAAGATTCGTCTCGACGTCCCGCAGGTCACGGAGCTCGCATGGGAGCTGAAAAAAGCCGGCTGCGACATCTCCCCGGAGATAATCTCCGAGGAGGAATGCGTGGAAGCGCTGGTACGTCTGTTAGGCGTCAGGCCTTAGGTGTCAGCTGTCAGGGACGCACCCAAAAACTATTCTGTCCATTCAGTAAACAGCAAGGAGATCATAAATTGTCAATTTTGAAAACGGAGGAGCTCACCTACACCTACAGCGTGGGCACTCCCTTTGAAAAAACCGCCGTGGATCACGTCAGCCTCGAGATAAACGAGGGCGAGATGATCGGGGTCATGGGTCATACCGGCTCAGGCAAATCCACGCTCATACAGCACTTCAACGGTCTGCTCAGACCTACCGCCGGGCGCGTGCTCCTCGACGGGCGCGACATCTGGGAGGACAAGGACAGGCTCCGCGACGTGAGATTTCAGGTCGGGCTGGTCTTCCAGTACCCGGAGTACCAGATATTCGAGGAGACCGTCTTCCGCGACATCGCCTTCGGGCCCAAGAACATGGGGCTGGACGAGGCTGAGATAAAGCGCCGCGTCCTCGAGACTGCGAACGACATCGGGCTCTCCGAGGAACTGCTCGAGCGCTCGCCCTTCGACCTCTCCGGCGGTCAGAAGCGCCGCGTGGCTATCGCGGGTGTAATGGCTATGGAGCCGAAGGTGCTCATTCTCGACGAGCCCACAGCAGGTCTCGACCCTGCCGGCAGGGACAAGATCCTCAGCCACATCAGGGCATACCATGAGCGCACTAAAAATACTATCCTGATAGTCTCCCACAGCATGGAGGACATCGCGACTTTCGCTGACAGGATACTCGTCATGAACAATGCGAAGCTCTTCTGCTTCGACGAGACCAAAAAGGTCTTCGCGCGCGCTGAGGAGATATCGCAGATAGGTCTGGACGTCCCGCAGATAACGAGAGTCTTCATGGAGCTGAAAAAGCGCGGTATCGCGCAGGACAAGGAAGTCTACACGGTCGGCTACGCGAAGGAGCTGCTGCTGAAGATGCTCGGCAGAAGGGAGGGCCAGTGATATGCTGAAGGATATCACCATAGGTCAGTTCTTCCCGGGAAACAGCATTATCCACAAGCTCGACCCGCGCTTCAAGATAGTTATAACACTGATCTTCATCGTAATGCTCTTCGTGGGGAGCAAGTTCGCGTGCCTCGCGATAGGCGCGCTCTACACCTTCCTCGCGATAATGCTCTCGGGGATACCGTTCAAAATGTTCCTGAAGAGCGTGAAGCCGCTGCTGCCGTTCCTCATCATAACGGCGCTGATAAACCTCTTCCTCGTAGGCACGGGCGATGTGCTGTGGAGCTGGAAGTTCCTCAAGATAACCACGGGCGGCGTGAACCTCAGCGTATTCATGCTGGCACGCATAGTCCTGCTCATCATGGGCAGCTCGCTGCTGACCTACACCACCTCACCCATTACGCTCACCGACGCCATCGAGCGACTGCTCTCGCCGCTGAAAAAACTGAAGTTCCCCGTGCATGAGCTCGCGATGATGATGTCGATAGCGCTGAGATTCATTCCCACCCTCATCGAGGAGACGGACAAGATAATCTCCGCGCAGAAAGCAAGAGGCGCCGAGATAGACTCGGGCAGCTTCACCACAAGGGCTAAAAATCTCGTATCTATACTCGTCCCGCTGTTCGTTTCATCGTTCAGACGTGCGGACGAGCTCGCAACGGCTATGGAATGCCGCTGCTACAACGGCGGAGATGGCAGGACGCGTCTGCGTCAGCTCAAGTCCGCACGGAGGGACTATGTCGCCCTCGCTGTGACAGTGTTCTTCCTCGCGGGGATCATCGCCGCTGATAAGCTCCTGCCGTTCTGACAGGAAAAACAGAAAGGTCTGCTATGGCAAAAAAGAAAGAAAAAACAGGAGAAAACAGAATAGCTTTTTCAGCCAGACTGCGCGGGCAGCACTTCCGTCAGGGGAAGTTCTACCATGTGATGTATGAGCGCGGAGTGCTCTATTTTGCACTGTCGTTCCTCATACCCGTGGTCATCATGCTGTATGCCTTCTCGCGGGAGCAGATACACCCCTTCGGCGACCGGCAGATGCTCGTGGTGGATCTCTGGCACCAGTACTACCCGTTCTTCCGCGTGGAGCGCGAAAAGCTCCTCACCGGAGGCTCGTTCCTGTACTCGTGGCAGAACGGTCTCGGCACTAACTTCCTCTCGCTGATATCCTACTATGCGGCAAGCCCGCTCAACTGGATATCCGTGTTCTTCAATGAAGCACACGTCCGCGACGCGCTGACCTATATCCTCATAGCCAAGATAGGCTTCGCAGGAGCGCTTTTCAGCTGCTTCCTGCGTTATACATACAGACGCCGCGACTTCTCGGTCTGCATATTCTCGTCCATGTTCGCGCTGTGCAGCTATATGCTCGGCTACTACTGGAACGTCATGTGGTTCGACACGGTCGCGCTGTTCCCGCTCGTGATGATGGGCATAGTGGCGCTGTGCCGCGAGGGAAAGTGGAAGACCTACACCTTCGCGCTGGCTGTATCGCTCGCCGCGAACTACTATATCGCGTACTTCACCTGCATATTCTCGGTGTTCATGTTCCTGTCCGCGGGAGTCATCGAGTGCAAGGGCGTGAAGCAGTTCATTCGCAGGCTCATCGTGATGATCCGCTCCTCGCTGCTCGGTGCCGGACTTGCGGGCTTCATGCTGCTCCCGGCGTACTTCGGATTGCAGCTCACCTACAGCGTGAACAACAAATTCCCCAAGGAAAACGAATTCTACCATAAGTGGAAGGATATCTTCGCGAACCTCCTCTCCTACAGCAAGCCCGCCTTCAAGGAGACTGAGGCTCTCCCGAACTTCGCGTGCGGAATGCTCGCGGTGACGCTGATAGGCGTGTTCCTGTTCTCGAAGGGCATAAAGATACGCGAGAAAGTCTCCACGGTGCTCATGCTCGCGCTGATAACCGTCAGCTGCAACTGGAACAAGCTGAACTTCATCTGGCACGGCTTCCACTTCACCAACATGATACCCTACCGCTTTGCGTTCATATTCTGCTTCGTGCTGGTCGCGGCGGCGTTCAGGGCATACGACATAATGCATAGGAACGGCATAAAGGTCGGTCAGCTCGCAGCGATGCTGCTCGGACCGCTCGCCGTCTTCTTCCTGAAATATCTCTCGGACGGCAAGAAGCTCGCATTTACGGGCTCCGTAAAGAAATCCGCGATAATCACGGCAGTCTTCCTGCTGATATTCACTGCGGCTAAGCTCGTGCCGCTCAGCAACAAAAAGCTGCACGCCGCGCTGATGAACCTGTTCATATTTGCGGCTCTCATGACGGAGCTCACCGCTAACGCTCTCATCGGCGCAAGGACGGTCGGCACCTCGAGCTACTCCACCTACCCCACAAGGGAAAAGGAGGTCAGCACGCTCCTCGCGGAGGCTTCGGAAATGAAGAATCCCCTGTTCTACCGCACGGAGATGACCAGCACCTACACCCTCAACGACAGCGCCCTCTACGGCTACTACGGCATATCGCAGTTCTCGTCGGCGGCTAACGTCTCCGTATCACGCTTCGCCCGCAGGATAGGTCTGTATGCCTCCGAAGCCGGCAACCGCTACTACTACCGCACTTCCACGCCTGTGGTGAACTCACTGCTCGGCGTCAGATACATCATCTCGCGCTCCGGCGCGATAAACTCCGAGGACATGGCTCTCCAGCTCGAAAGCTCCTCGGGCAGCGTCATGCTCTACAGGAACAAGTACCCGCTCTCGCTCGGATTCATGATGAACGAGGACATCCTCGAGCTCCCCGACAAGGCGGCTGCAAATCCCTTCGAGTACCAGAACCAGATACTCAAGCTCGCGACAGGCATCAGCGACAGCGTCTTCAAGGCACAGCGCGACCCTATCTCCATAGAGTATAACAACCTCGACGTCACCCAGAACGGCTATGGCTCGTTCTCCTATACCCGCGACAAGGACAGCGGTGAATCAAGCATAGTCTTCAGGTTCTACGGCGTCTCTGACGGCTACCTCTACGGCTACGCCTCAAACGGCGGCTTCGAGGACGTCACCGTCATCTGCGACAACTCCGTCGTTGATAATTCTCGCTCCAAGCCTATCGAGATCAAGGACTACCCCGTCGTGTTCCCCATGGGCAACGGCAAGGCAGGCTCCATAGCTCAGATCGAGCTCTTCGCCAAGGAGGATCACTCCACGGGCAGCGTAAAGCTCATGGTCTACGCGCTCAAGGAAGAGCTTTTCAGCGAGGCTTACGACCGTCTCGCAGACGAGCAGCTCAGCATTTCCTCCTTCCGTGACACCCAGATCGAGGGAACTGTCACCGCCAAGAAGGACGGTATCCTCTTCCTCTCCATGCCCTACGAGAAGGGCTGGCGGGTGTACGTTGACGGCGAGGAGACCGAGACCATGCCCGTCATGAACGCCATGCTCGGCGCGAGAGTCAGCGAGGGCACCCATGAGATAAGGATAGAATACACCCCCGAGGGCTTCGGCGCGGGCCTTGCCGCGACCTTCATCAGCGCGGCGCTGTGCTGCCTGATAGCTTACTACGACCGCAGGAAAGCCCGCAGAAAGGCTGCTCTCGCGGCTCAGGCAAGACTTGAGGAGGAGCTCGCGGAGGAATCCGAAAAAGCAATGGAAAACGACTTACCGGAGGCGCAGCATGAGGAATCTCAAGGTGATAACAGCGTACCGCGGGACTAAGTACCACGGCTTCCAGCGGCAGGACAACGCTGTGACCGTCCAGGCAACACTTGAGAAACACCTCTCGAAGGTGCTCAACGAGCCCGTGACCATCACAGGCTGCTCCCGGACCGATACAGGCGTCCACGCGAACAACTTCTGCTTCAACGTGAAGACCTCGAGCACGATAACGTGCAGAGGCTTCGTCAGGGGCGTGAACGGCGAGCTGCCGGACGACATCTCCATACTCAGCTGTGAGGACGCTCCGGAGGAGTTCCACGCGCGATTCGACTGCGTGGGCAAAGAATACGTCTACAAGATACACTGCAGCGAATCGAAGAATCCCTTCGCTCCAGACCTCATGTTCCACTACCGCAGACCGTTCGACATCGAAAAGGTTCGTCAGGCGGCAGCACATTTCGTCGGGACTCACGACTTCGCGTCGTTTTGTGCTGATTGCACAACTGTCAAGAGCACAGTTCGTACAATCTGCTCATTCAGGGTAGAAAATAGTGGAGATTCCGTGTTTATGCTTGTAAAAGGCAACGGTTTTTTGTATAATATGATTAGGATAATCGCCGGGACGCTGCTCGACGTCAACGAGGGGAAGTTCTCCCCGGACGATATCCCGGATATCCTTGCGGCACGCGACAGGCTCCGCGCCGGCAGGACCGCTATGGCGCACGGACTTTACCTGAACCGCGTGTTCTACAGCGAGGAAGAATTACAGAGATAGAAAACAAAAAGTTAGGAGGGAACTAAATGCCGGTATATGATGCAGAGGACATAGTCGAGCTCAAAAACCGAAAAAAAAGACAGAAACGGCTCATAAAGTTCCTCGTTATCATACTGATACTCAGCATAGCCGCCGCTCTCTTCATCAGTCAGGACAAGTGGCTGCCCAAGCTGAAGGGTATCGGCAGACAGTACCGGACGATAGTCAATTCGGGTCAGCTCGCAACGGGCAACTTCCCGATAGATATCGAATCCGGCTCTGATTACCAGATGAAATACTCCGCCGGGAAGCTGTTCGTGCTCGGAGATACGAGCCTCTATTGCTACGGCACCGACGGTAAGCTGCTCGGCAAGAGACAGCATACATACTCCAGCCCCGAGCTGAGAGTCGCGGCAGGACGCGCGCTCCTATTCGAACTCGGCGGCGACGACCTCAGCGTGGAGGACGAGGAGGAGGTGCTCTACACAAAGCACTTCGACAGCACTATCCTTTTCGCGCGGCTCAGCTCGGACGGCTACACGGCAGTCGCCACGACCTCCGACAACTACAGCTGCGAGATATCGGTCTTTGACAAGAAGGGCACCTGTATCTACGAGCGCAAGTGCATAGAGCTCGTTTACGACATCAGCTTCACCGCGGAGAGCTCGGGCTGTGTGCTCAGCTATATCGAGGCGGAGAACGGCTCCATGGTTACCAGTCTGAAGAAGATCAGCTTCAAGGAGAGCGGCTCCATATGGGACTCCGAGAAGCTCGATATGCTGGGTCTCGAGGTGAGCGCATTCGACGGCGGAGCCTTCGTGCTCGGCTACGATAGCTGTGCATACGTTGACGACAACGGCAGACAGACGGTCTCCTACTCCTATGACGGCGAGCTCGCCGGCGGCGCGAGCATGAGCGGTCTCTCGGCGGTCATCGTCAACAACAATGACCTCAGGAAGTACGTCGCTGTGCTCTTTGACGGACCGGACAAGCAGCCTGTTATCGTGGAGCTCAGCGAACCCTCCATAGATGTGACGGTTTTCGGCGGACTGGCTTACGTCCTCCTGCCGAATGAGATAAGGACATACGATTTCAGCGGCGGACTGCGCTCCACGGCTTCCGTGAGCGATTCCTACACCGGATTTGTCCGCAGCGACGAGCATATTTTCCTCAAGAGCTATAATAAAATTGACCGTATAGACTACGAAAGCTGACGGAACATGAAAGGAGGCAGCGCAGTTGTTAGCACCGATTGCGCGCACAGCATATGGGATCACAATTCTGGTGGTTTTATGATACGATCGCAGCGGCAGTAGTGCTCCTGTGTATATTCCTCGCAGGAAGGAAGGGGATCTTCAAGTCGATGATCGCGATGATGTGCTTTCTCGTCGGGACCGTCATCTCCATGTCAGTCAGCACCTCTCTGGCTGGCTCGATACAGAAAAACCTCGTCAGACCGAGCAACGTCAAGAACATAAGCACTGCCCTGTCTGAAATGGAATTCAACCATAACCTCGAGCAGTACATCAATGACAAATATAATATCATCATTGATTTCAGAAGGCTCGACGACATATACTACAAGGGCGAGGACGTCGAGGGAAGGATGTATCAGTACCTCAACGCCTACACCTCCGGCAAGATAAACAGCCGCGAGAAGCTCAGCAATGACCTGCGTGAGGGCTATGCCCAGATAATCAGCAAGGCTGTGGGCAAATACCTCAACAAGTACTCCGCAGAGACCGCCGCGAAGAATATCCGCGAGGGCACAGAGGAGGACATCTACGTTCTCATCAAGAATCTTCAGGAGCCCGAGACCCGCACAAAGGCTGCGGAATTCATTGCAGACCACTACACGGCAGAGCCGTATAAGGATATCGTAAGGATAGTCAGCTTCTTACTCATGTTCGCGCTGACGATATTCCTGACCTTCGTGGTCGTGAAGTCCCTCACAAGGAACAACCGCGACTTCGTATCCCTCGGTCAGCATATCGCGGGCGGCTTCACGGGTATCTTCATCGGCGCGGTATGCGTCATCGCCGCAGCGGCTATGGTGCGCGTGAACGTCATACTCGGCAACAACGAGATGCTGTTCTTCAACCACGACGTCATCAACAAGACCTACATATTCAAGTACGCCTACGATCTCATCTCAAAAACGAACTAACAGGAGGAACTATCCCTGATGATAATGTGCAGCAACTGTAAGAAAAGACCCGCCGTAGTGTTCATAACATCTATGCAGGGCAGCGAAAAAAAGAACGAAGGGCTCTGCCTTACCTGCGCAAGAGAGCGCAAGATCCCGCAGGTCACCGAATATATGGATAAGCTCGGCATCACCGACGAGGAGATAGATCAGCTCTCCGACCAGATGATGAGTATGCTCGACGGCGACAGCTTCGAGATGGGCGGCTCGGGACTCATGCCCGAGTTCCTGTCGAATATGTTCGGCGGCGGTAAGAACGACAGCAGCGAGCCCGAAAAGGACGCTCCCGCCTCCGAGCCCGAGTCCGGCGAAAAGCCCAAGACCGAAAAGAAGGGCGGCGGGCTCTTCGGACGCAAGGACAAAAAAGCCAAGGAGCTCAAGTTCCTCGGCAGCTACTGCACCAATCTCTCGCAGAAGGCTGCTGACGGCGAGCTCGACCGCATAATCGGCAGAGACAAGGAGATAGCCCGCGTTATCCAGATACTTTCAAGAAGAACAAAGAACAACCCCTGCCTCATCGGTGAGCCCGGCGTCGGAAAGACCGCCATCGCCGAGGGCATAGCCCAGCGCATAAACGAGGGCGACGTACCTTTCAACCTCGCTGACAAGAAGCTCTACCTCCTCGACCTCACTGCGCTCGTTGCAGGGACCCAGTTCCGCGGACAGTTCGAGAGCCGCGTCAAGGGGCTCGTGGACGAGGTGAAGCGCGAGGGGAACATAATCCTCTTCATCGACGAGGTGCATAATCTCGTCGGCGCAGGCGACTCCGAGGGCTCGATGAACGCCGCGAATATCCTAAAGCCCGCACTTTCGCGCGGCGAGGTGCAGGTCATCGGTGCGACGACCTTCGGCGAGTACCGCAAGTACATCGAAAAGGACAGCGCGCTTGAGCGCCGCTTCCAGCCTGTAACGGTCGCTGAGCCCACTATCGAGGACACCGTCAGTGTGCTCCTCGGGATAAAGAAATACTACGAGGACTACCACAAGGTACACATCTCCGACTACCTCGTGAGAGTCTGCGCGGTGCTCTCCGAGCGCTACATCACCGACCGCTTCCTCCCCGACAAGGCGATAGACCTGCTCGACGAGGGCTGCGCTCATGCGTGCATACGCTCCCCCGAGATAGCCGAGCACAACAAGCTCAAAAAGGAGATAAGCGTCCTCGAAGGCATGGAAAAAAGTATTACCGAGCAGAACGACATCGACTATCAGGCGCTCGCGGAGGTCAAGGGCAAGCTCATACACGCCCGTGAGACCGAGGTGACCCTGCGCCACAAGGCTGAGAGCGTGCAGGTCGAGCTCGGCGACATAACCAAGGTCGTGGAGCTGTGGACCGGTATCCCGGCGAGCAAGATCGCGGAGACCGAATTCCTGAAGATAGCGAAGCTCGAGGAGAACCTCAAGCACCGCGTACTCGGACAGGACGAGGCTGTAGAGCTGCTCACGCGCGCGATAAAGCGCACGAGGGTACACCTCAACAAGCGCCGCAGACCGGCTTCGTTCATATTCGTGGGACCCACGGGCGTCGGCAAGACCGAGCTCGTAAAGGCGCTCGCGGAGGAGCTCTTCGACTCGCCCGAGCCGCTGATAAGGCTCGATATGACCGAATATATGGAAAAGCACTCCGTCGCGAGAATGATAGGCTCGCCTCCCGGCTACGTCGGCTACGACGAGGCAGGTCAGCTCACCGAAAAGGTGCGCCGCAGGCCCTACTCCGTCATTCTCTTCGACGAGATAGAAAAGGCACACCCTGACGTAATGAATATCCTCATGCAGATACTCGACGAGGGCAAGGTCGATGACGCTCACGGGCGCACGGTCAACTTCGAGAACACGATAATCTGCATGACCTCCAATGCCGGCTCTACCGACAAGACCACGGGCGTCGGCTTCAACCGCACCGCCGAGGAGATAACCCGCGACAAGGCGATGAAGGGGCTGCGCGACTTCCTGCGCCCCGAGTTCATCAGCCGTATCGACGAGGTGGTAGTGTTCAGGCAGCTCTCCAAGGAGGACTTCGCGAGCATAGCAGCGCTCATGCTCGACGAGATGAAGGAGCCGCTCGCAGAAAAGGACATCACCCTCAGCTACTCCGACGAGGCACTCGCGCTCATCGCGGAAAAGTCCTACGGCAAGCCCTACGGCGCCCGCGATATCAGGCGCGTCATCCGTCAGGACATCGAGGATAAGATAGCACAGCTCATCATCGAGAACGCCTCCGGTATCAGCAATATAGCAGTCGGCGCGGACGGCGACAAGCTCACCGTCACCGGCGATGAAAAGACAGAAGGTTAAGAGGATATCTTTCATGAAAAGACTATTAGCTGCAATCCTTGCACTGACAACTCTTGCGTGCGCCTTCGCGTCGTGCGGCGACAGTGACGTCGGCGCAGACGATACCTCTGGGAAGAAGTCCCATTCCGAGGAGTCCGACGACGAAGATGAGCCTGACAGCGAAGGCGAGGAAGAGGAAGAGGACGAAGAGGAAGAGACTACCCGTCACAAGCGCAGGGAAAGACATAACGACGACAGCTCTGACGACAGCTCTGAGGACAGCGAGGAGCCGGACACCACAGAGGACGTCACAGAGGACGAAAATGACGTCGAGGACGACGATATCCCTCAGGATACGACCGCTGCACAGCAGGATCCTTTGGTAGATAAAGTTGAGTTTACATTCGGCGACGATGAATGTGAGGCTGCCGGCGATATTGTAAAAAAGCACTTCATGTGGCTGGATATCTCCAAAAACAAGGATTATGTGTTTGAAAACGAATTTGTTCAGCTCCGATTCCGTGTGAAGGACGACGCTCCGGACTGCGAGACCGTTATCAAGTACGAAACTGACATTGCAAATTACAAGGGTATGTCCGTTTACCCTAACGCGCTGCTCAACAGCACTGTAGCCGTAAACACCGCACTTCAGCCGCGGGCGCTCCTTTCCGACGACATCTTTTCCATTTCCGGAACCAACGTCTCTGCCGTCCCCGGAGAAGAGTTCTCAGTATACCTCTCAATAAAAAACAATCCTGGGATCGTGGCGTTCCTGGTATACTTCACCTATGACAGCAGTGTGCTCGATTTCATCGAGGCTGTGCCCACAGGTGAATTCGCGGAGATAGCCTCCGGCGTCTCCTCATATTAATTGCATAAAAATGACCGGCAGGTACGCGATGACGTATCTGCCGGTTTTTTATCTGTGGGTTATTCTGCTTTGGTGACTGCCTCGCGCACCATTCTCAGCACCTGTGTCACCGCGAACGGTATCACTGCAAGTCCTGCTACCTGGAGCAGATTCTTCGCTGTGAATGCGTCGCTGACGTTCATGAAGCCGTGTACGGGAGCTATCATCAGCGCACAGGTCAGGAACGCCGCTCCGAGGAAAAATGCTCCGAGGGAGAAGAGGTTCGTGCCTATGCCTAGCTTAGCAAGAGAGTACTTTCCGCGGCTGTCGAAGCCCTCGAAAAGACGCGCCAGACACAGCGTCGCGAAAGCCATTGTGCTCGCCGTTGCTGCGGAATCGGTGCAGCTCTTGCCTATCATGAACGCGATCATTACGCAAGCCGCGATGATAATGCTGTGGAATGCGATGTACACGCCGCTCTCCTTGTTGAGTATCGACTCATCGGACGAGCGCGGCTTCTCCTTCATGACGCCGGGCTGCATGGGCTCCATGCAGAGCGCGAGCGCCGGGAGCGAGTCGGTCAGGAGGTTGATGAACAGCAGGTGTACCGCAGTGAACGGCAGCGGCAGGTTGAATATCGTGGTGATGAGCACGACCATTATCGCTGCTGCGTTGCCCGCAAGCAGGAACTTTATCGCGTTCTTGATGTTGCTGTAGATGCAGCGTCCGTTCGCGACCGCCTTGACTATCGTCGCGAAGTTGTCGTCCGCGAGTATCATCGAAGCGGCGTCCTTGGAGACTTCAGTTCCAGTGATGCCCATAGCCACGCCGACGTCCACCTTTTTCAGCGCGGGAGCGTCGTTTACGCCGTCGCCGGTCATCGCGACTACCATGTTCTTCTTCTGTCAGAGGTCAACTATTCGTATCTTATGTACGGGCGAAACACGCGCGTAGACCGAGACCTTCTCGAGCTTTGCCGAGAGCTCCTCGTCAGATATGGCGTCGAGCTCATTGCCGTCCATAGCGAGGTCGCCGTCCTTGTAAATGCCAATTTCCTTGGCGATCGCCACAGCAGTGAGCTTGTGGTCGCCGGTTATCATTATGGGCTTTATGCCCGCGGAGATACACTCCGCAACGGCAGCCTTGCTCTCCTCGCGGGGCGGGTCGGTCATTGCCGTGAGACCGATATAGACGTAGTCGCACTCGTCGTCGAGGATCATGGGGTCGTCGGAGGTGAGTATCTTCTTTGCGAAAGCCAGAACGCGCATACCGTTATTGGAGTAGCGCAGGTTCTCAGCCTTTATCGTGTCGAAGTCGGCGTCTGTTATAGGTCTTATCTCGCGGTCATCGAGAATGAACTTTATCCTCGGCATGAGCTGATCCACGGCGCCCTTGGTGTAGGCTGTGCGTACCGTGCCGAAAACGTGTACGGTGATCATGAGCTTGCGGTCGCTGTCGAAGGGTATCTCGTCCGCACGGGGATTTTCCTCGCGGATACGGAGGTACTCGTCGTTTCCGAGGTAATCGGAGAGCGCGGTCTCGGTCGGATCGCCGAGCCACTGGTCGCCGGACTTCGCAGCGTCGTTGCAGAGCGCCATTGCGAGGAGGAGCTCCTTCTCAGCGCGCTCACAGGGGTAGGTAAGCTCACGGACCGTCATGCGGTTCTGGGTGAGAGTACCGGTCTTATCGGAGCAGATTATGGATACGCAGCCGAGTCCCTCGACCGCCTTGAGGTCCTTGATTATCGCCTTCTGGCGCGACATCTTCTGCGTGCCGATGGCGAGGGAGATAGTGATTATCTAGCTGAGCGCCTCGGGTATCGCCGCGACTGCGAGAGCCACCGCGAACATCAGGGCGTCGCCGACGGGCTGCTTGTTGATGAAGTAGGTCATCAGGAACACCACGATACATACCGCGATGATGACGATCGACAGCACCTTGCTGAACTTGTCGAGGCTGACCTGCAGCGGAGTCTTTTTCTTCTTCGCGTTCTGCATGAGCGAGGCGATCTTGCCTATCTCAGTGTCCATGCCGACGCCCGTCACTACCGCAACTGCACGTCCGTTGGAGATGTTCGAGCCGGAGTATATCATGTTGACGCGGTCGCCGAGCGCGAGCTCCTGAGTGTCTATCGCCTCCGTGGATTTGGTCACATTGAGCGATTCGCCGGTGAGGGCGCTCTCGTTAACCTGCATGGACGCCGCTTCGAGGAGACGTCCGTCCGCGGCGGCAACGTTTCCTGCTTCCATGAGGAGGATATCTCCGACAACGACCTCGGAGGCGGGTATCTCGGTCTGGGCGCCGTTTCTTATGACTCTCGCGGAGGGTGCGCTCATGGCTTTGAGGCTGTCGAGCGACTTCTGCGCCTTGACGTGCTGCACGGTGCCGAGTATCGCGTTCATCACGATAACGACGAGGATAATGATAGTGCTCTCTATCTCGCCTGTGAGCATTGATATTATCGAGGCGATGATGAGGATTATTACCAGAAGGTCAGCGAACTGCTCGAGGAATATCATGAAGAGACTTTTCTTCTTCTCCTCGGAGATCGCGTTCTCGCCGTATTTTTCGCGGCTTTTGAATACCTGTTCGTCGGTGAGTCCGCGCTCTCTGTCCGAGCCGAGCTCGCTGACGACGCTTTGTCCGTCCATGCTGAAATAGTTCATTTTCTCTCTCCTGTATGTTCAGATTTTCCGGCGTGCAAAAAAATAGACCTCTATTGCAACCGTCGTGCAATAAAAGTCTTGCTTGAAGCGATACGCTTTCGTCCGCCCGGCAGCTCACAGGCTGCGGCTATGGCGATGCGGACGGCGCTGCACTATGCAGTGAAGCTACTCCCTCTTATTTAAGACAAGTATATCATTTGTGCGGGAAGATATCAAGAGCCGCCGCGTAGAAATTGCCCGCTGCTTCGCGCCTTTTTCTGTGCATTAAGTCTATTTCCCGGCATTTGCGGGGATATGCAGTGCAGTTTCTACAAAATGCAGGAGATATAATTAAGATTTAATTACATTTCAGCGACTTTTTGAAGAAGCCCTTGAAATTGCCGGAAAGCCGTGATATAATAGAAAAAAAGTATCTTGGGAGGGACTTGCGTGAACAGGTTTGCGGCATTTTTCATAGCGTGCGCGCTGTGTTGCGGCTCAGCTGTTTCATGCAGCAGCGCCGGAAATGCGGCTGCGGGCGACGGCTCATCTGCGCCCGGCTCCGTCAGCATACAGGAGAGCGCTCCCCGCGCAGAGAGCTCGGAGCTCAGCCCCGCTGAGACTGACGCTCCCGCGGACATACCCGGCGATACCGATACCACCACGGCAGCGGCTGAGACTGTCTCCCCCGTGGAGAGCACGTCCGCACCCGTGACTGATCCCACTGACCCGCAGACCACGACCGACAACGACCCCGGCGGAGATATCACCGGGCGCTGGCTGATAAGCAGCTCCGACGGTCTGAGCGTAGGGCTGGGATTCTTCGGCGGGAGCGGCTCAGTGTTCGTTGACTTCTCGGAGCAGCTCTACTTCTCCGGCGGCAGCTTTTTTGTTTGCGGCAAGCAGGTCGATGACGTCACCTACGACGGCTCGACGCTCACGGTCGGCACGGAGAGCTCGCCTCTCATGGAGCTGAAAAGGACAGACAGCGCCTCCGGCAGCAGCTTCGACGGCGTGTATACGCTGGTCAGCGGCGCGATGTACGATTCGCTCGTCTCTACTGTCGAGGAACAGCTCGGGATACCCGGCGGCGACGCGGAGGTGACCTTCGGCATCGACGGCGAGACCTTCTACATGAGCTTCGGGGATATGTTCACCTACACCGTCAGCGGGAATATGCTCGCGATGAAGGGAAACGTCGATCTGCTCGGAGCGGACGCCGGCAACGGCAGCTACGCGGAGTTCGAGATAAACGGCAGCAGCATGAGCTTCCTGACGAATGCCGGCGAGCTGATAAGCCTTTCAAGGTGGGAAAAATGATGATCCTGCGCTCTGCGCATGATTATAAATAATAAAAGAAAATAGGGAGAGATAATTATGAAAATGAAAAGAATACTTGCAATGCTTCTTGCCTGCACGATGACTGCCTGCGCATTCGCGTCCTGCGGCGACGACGAGGACGGCGACAAGGAGGAGAAGACCTCCAAGTCCGATAAGGCCGGCGACGAGGAAGAGGAAGAAGACGAGAAGGACGACGAGGAGAACGAGGACGAAGAGGAAGAGACCAAGAAGTCCGAGGAAGAGGAAGAAGAGACCGAGGAAGAGACTGAGGAAGAGACTGAGGAGGAAGAAGAGGAAGAAACTACCAAGAAGTCCTCTAAGAAGAGCTCTGACACCGAGCTCGTCGGCGAGTGGTCGCTCGGCGAGATACAGGACGGCATGATCGGCGGTCTCGTTATCAAGGATGACGGCAACATCTCTATCCGCGTGGATGCTTCCGAGATGATCTACTTCGATTATCCTTCGCTCTACATCTCCGGCATGGAGATCGCTGAGGACTACATCGACTACGACGGCGACGTTATCAGCGTTAACATGGAGGGCACAGACCTTCTCACACTTACAAGATCTACCGGCTCCGGCTCCACATCGAACTACGACGGTACATATAAGTTCACCAGCGGCATGATGGCAGAGGGCATGGATACTGCATTCTCCGACAGCCTCGGCGGTACCTCCGGCTCCACCAGCATCATCGGTATCATCGACGGCAAGTCCTTCTTCATCGACTTCGAGGACCTTATCCAGTATACAGACAACGGCGACGGCACTATGGAATTCTCCGGCAGCACAGATATCTTCGGAGACCTCGACGCTAACGGCACCCTTGAGTATGAGATCGACGGAGATACCCTCACTCTCACCGACGAGAACGGAGACGAGCACGAGCTCACAAGATGGGAATGATCTCACGCGCAGTTGCGCGGAGTTCCTGAGGAGAACATGATATGAAGCTGAAAAGGATACTGGCTCTGCTGCTCGCCTGCACTATGACAGGCTGTGCATTCGCGTCGTGCAGCCTCACTAAGGATGTTGAGGAAAAGGTCGAGGCTGGCAGTGACGAAAACGAAGACAGCGATAACGAGGAAGAGGAAGAAACCTCAAAAAGGTCGAGGAAGTCAAAGAAGGACGAGGAAGAGGATACCACTGAGGACAGCTCCCCCGAAACTTCCGCGAATCCCGGCAGCTCCGACGAGGACCTCGACGATGTGGCAGAAAAGATCGCGCAGGCATTCGAGTACTCCTGCGTAGACCTCAACAACGGCGAAGGCACATACGTCCGCAACGCCGTGGCTACTTCCGTGGGTCCCTGCTTCTACGGCAACAAGGACGACTCCTCCGTTGACTTCGAGCTGCTCCACGACTATGCAAAGGACTATTTCCCGGAGCTTGACGACTATGAGTACCTCGTATACCTGAACTGGGACTACCCGCTCCAGACCTATGTTGCAAAAAACATCGACGACAATGTGCTCGGCAAGGCTGGATATACGCTTGACGAATTTGAGGGATATACCCTCCCCATGCTCTACAACGAGTACTACAACAGCATAGATCTCCAAGTGTGGTACGCGGGCTCGAGCCAGGACGATGATGAGCTGAACAGACTCGGAGAGATCGCCGAGACTGTGTATGGCTACGTTGAGAACGCGCTCGACGAGGCGGAAAGTCAAGGCTTCTACACGCAGAGCGCTATATCTGCGGGCGGAGAGCTCATCTCCCCGGGCTGCCTGCTGCTCACGCGCCGCGAAAAAAGCGGCTACGAGACCGGCAGACCTCCTCTCTTTAATGAAGCTCTGCGCGACCAGATCGGATACGACTTCGATTATTCTTTCTTCGCTTACATAAACGCGAACAGCGTAGTATCGGTGTATGTCGCTGATAAGCCGACAGACTCGACCGTAGTTATGTATAACGGCAGCACCGCCGAGGAATACATCTACGGCGACCTCGATGAGACCTACAGCGAATTCGTAACGAGCGCCTGCACCTGATAGACCAGTTATCCAAACAAATAACGCTCCGTGCGTTATCATAAATCAACAAAGGAGAATATACTTATGAAACTGAAAAGAATTCTTGCAATGCTTCTCGCCTGCACCATGACCGCCTGCGCATTCGCTTCCTGCGGCGACGACGATGACGACGACAAGGACGAGAAGACCACCAAGTCCGACAAGGCTGACGACGAAGAAGACGAGGACGAGGACGACGAGGAAGAGGACGACGAGGAAGAGACCACCAAGAAGGGCAAAAAGGACAAGGACGAGGAGGAGACAACTGAAGCTCCTGAAGAGGACGAAGACCTCGACGATGTAGCTATGAGTCTCTCCAAGGCTATCACCAGCGCTCTCGTAGATATGGACGAAAAAGACGAGGACCTCCCCACTTCTTCTATGTTCTGCTCTGACAGCTTCGACAATCTCATCAGTGATGACGACAAGAACGTAGACTTCGACCTTCTCTGGGACAACACGAGCGATTACTTCGACGACCTCGACGACTACGAGTTCATGGCTGTAGTTTCCGACGAGAACTGTGAGCTTGTATTCGTTTCCGAGTCCAAGAATTCCAAGGAAGTCGGCGCATACGCTCCTGACATGGACAGAGACGACATCTACGAGATCCTTGACCTCGACGACGACGCTACTCTCAGCGAGATCTACGACGTTATGGTGGAATTCTTTGAAGAGGCTAACAGCGAGTCTACAACAACATCATCCTCCTCTTCTTCTACAAGCAAGACTGAGGCTGACGACGTCGCTTACGGCGTATACTGGGCTGCATACTGGACTATCTCCGATATGGACACAGACCCCGATGACGCTCTCATCACCTCCGACGAGAAGAAGAACATCTACGACGGTGACTTCGACCTCGCTGACTTCAATGCAAACTTCCCCGACGAGCTCGAGTTCGAGGAGATCGACGACAAGATCGGCAGCTATGAGTACATCTTCTGCGTTCTCGATCAGGACATCGAGTTCGCTGCTGTAGCTCCTGACTTCGACAAGACAGAGGCTACTATCTTCACTTACGATTCTGACTGGGAGACCGGCCTCGCAGGCATGACCCTCCAGGACATCGTTGATTTCTTCAACGAGCAGGAATGATCCCGATCCATAACGAAACGCCCTTCCATTGCGGAAGGGCGTTTTTTTGCGTTCATGTGTCCTTATTCCTCTGCCTCGATATATGTCTCCTCGTAGCTCAGTATGCGCCAGTTGTCGGACATACCGTTATCCACCTGCCCGATGACGAAATCCGTCGAGATCTTGTCATCTGAATCTAATAAATAGTGTGACAGCGTGGTTGAGAGAGTGCCGTCCTCGTTGACTGTCAACACCGGCTCCTCCTCGAGCCATTCGGGGTCCCAGTTGGGGAGCTTCTCGTCTATCAGGCACGCCTGGATATACCAGCCGTCGCTGTTCCTGAAGAAGAAATCCACGTTATTGTTCTCGTCGATCTCGCTTTCCTCCATGCAGCCCCAGTTATCGAGGATATCATCTGCAAGATCATCAGCGAATATTGCGTGGGACGCTCTCACAACATCGTCCCAGGTGCGGTAGCGCTCGTCGATGACGTGGTAGAATGTTATCGTCGTCTCGTTGCCGTTTATGTCCGTGACCGTCTTCTCGACCGGCGCCGACTTATCGACCTCCAGACCTCTGCCGTAGATAGTAGCAGCATAGTCGATGAACATATTCGTCAGGCGGTTTACCTGGAACTGATAGTCCACAAGGTCGGTCGTTTCGGTGTATTCGGCAGAGTCCTCATTGATGATCTCAGCGGGTGTTGCTTCCTCGGTCTCGGGGGCGACGGTCTCAGCCTCGGTCTCCTCAACGGGAGCACTCTCGGTGATCTCAGCGAACTGCGCACTGCCGCCGCTCAGACCCTTGAGCATATAAGCTCCTCCGCCTACTACCGCTCCTCCCGCGATGACCAGCGCCGCAGCCAGTCCTGCATAGCGTCTCCATGCGGGGCGGGTGTCGCGCTCAACGCCGCTGACCTGATCGCCCGTATTCACGAAGCTGCTGTTCATTTTATCCAGTTTTCTTCTGCTCATAGTGTAGATCCTCTCCTTTTCCTGATCTGTGAGCGCTCCCCCGGCGAGCCGTCCGACGATCTCGTCGTCCGCGCCGCAGAGCGTTTTTCTGATGTCCTTTTCATTCATAGCGAATACCTCCTATCCGTTCATGCCGGACTTCCGGAGCAGCTCTCCGAGCCGGACGAGTGCCCTTTTTATCCGCATCCTGACAGCCGAAGGCTTCATCGACAGCATTTTTGCTATCTGTTTCGAGGTGCGGCTGTAATAGTACCTTTGAATTATCATAGTGCTGTCGGGCTCACCGAGCGCTTCTATGCAGCTGAGGAGTATTCTCTGCTGCTCAGCTCTGTCTGCGTCAGCCTCGATGTCAGTGCCGTCGCTGAATGTGCCGAGGACGTCGTCCGTGGTGGCTGCGGACGCCGCTGAGCGTGCGTGCAGGGCGTGATACCGGTTAATGGCACGCCGCTTGGCGACCGTACCGATATACCCCTTTATATCGCCGCCAGCCAGCTTCTCGTCGAAGCCGAACCATATCTCGGCGAAAACATCGCTCACGCATTCCTCGATATCCTCTCGGCTCGCGCACGCGCCGAGCTTGTTGTACACAACGGCATAAACGTATCCGCAGTACTCATCGAACAGTGCGCGGCAGGCTTTGTCGGGCGACTCGGTCCGCAGGGCAGCATATTCATTGATGTCCATTGCAGTCCCCCTTGAAGTTCCATGGAATTTCTTCTGTATACATCACATACATTCAGTCCGGAATGGAAAAGTGTCACACATCTGAGAAAAAATACACGAAAAAGGCACCCCGCGGGGTGCCTTTTGAACGCTTGAGCAGTTTATTCCTGGGGTCCCGGAGCATCTTCTACCGGGAGGGAGGTGTAGATACCCGCTTCGTACTTCTGTATCGCGAGAGCGTCGTTGTTGGTAACGCCGTCGCCGCCGCCGATAACGTCGCCGAGTCTCTTGCCTCTGTCTGTGAGGACGAAATCATCCGGGTCCGCCTGATTCTGCATGATAAATACAGCGTCAGCCATATTTACTTCCTCGTCCTCGTTCGCATCGCCGGGGAGGTCGATAACGTCTCCCGTGCCCATTTTATGGATAGAGTATAGGGTCATTATCTGATTTCCGTCGTAAACAAGACCTCTCAGCTGCACAGTGTCTCCAGCCTTGTAATCACTGAACCACTCTGTATAAGCATACTGGGAGAAGGTGTATGTTCCCTGCATAGCGAAGACTATCTCGCCGCCTTCACCGATCTCATCGCTGACAGTTATCGACTTGATAGTGTCGGTAAAGTTTATCTCCCTGGTGTTCTGTCCGGGGAATGAAGTTGTGGTGGTGATAGTGGTCTCTGTTTCGGAAGCGGTAGTCGTAGTTGTCTGTGTCGCAGTTGTAGTCTTGGAAGTAGTGGTAACAGTCTCAAGAGGAGTTATGTCGTCCACTATCGAATAGAAGCAGGGCTTTGCGGTGTAGTCCTCGTTGAAGAGGAGCGGGAGCTGAGTAGTTCTCCAGCTCTGGTCGTCGGTTGTTCCCCATACTACTACCGCGGAGATAGCGTCCTTGTTCGCAACGATAGCGTCCATGATCTCGCTGTAGTACTGAGCCTGCTGCTCGAATGCAGCTGAGCCCTGATCCTTGGGGACTGTGACGTCGAGCTCTGTTATCTGGATATCCAGACCGGACTTGCAGTACTCGTCGAGCTCCTTCTTGTACTGAGAGGTGCTCGGGAAGGAGAGGTCAAGGTGCGACTGCAAGCCGATACCGTCGAGCACGCCCTCCTCGTAGAGCGGCATAGCCATATCGAGGATAGCAGCTCTCTTGCCGCAGTACTCATTGAAGTCGTTGTAGTAGAGCTTGGTGTTCGCGGGGGCGTACTGCCTTGCGTATCTGAATGCGTAGGGGATAAACGAGTTGTCGCCGAATACCTGTACCCATGCGGACTTCTGAGAGCCGCCCTGTCCCTGTTCACCGGGGTCTCTGGGAGTTCCGTGGTCTGTGAAAGCCTCGTTAACGACATCCCATGCGTAGAAGTTGATGTCGGAGTACTCAGCGTCAAGAGCAGCGAAAACGCCCTTGATGTAGCTCTCCATACGCTGGAGCATTACTTCCTTGCTTACCCATGCGCCGTCATCGGCGAAGCCCTCCTTGAAGAACCAGTCGGGGGTCTGCGAGTGCCATACAAGGACGTGACCTCTTACCGCGAGGTCGTTCTCGCGCGCAAAATCAAGGATATTTCTTGCTGCGTTATTGAGCTTAACAGATACCTCGCCCTCGTTACCGTCAGCGGCATTAGCCTGACAGCCAGCCCTGTCGAGCATATTCTCGGGCTTGAGCTCGTTTCCGAGGGTGATGCTGTTGAAGTGCTTGAGGATAAGGTCCTTAGTGGTCTGAGGTGCGAGCTCGCCGTCGGTACAAGCTGTGCCGAACTTGAAGTAGCCTGCGTAGGTGTCCTTGAGGGACGGGATATCGGCCTCGATGTCGTAGGTCTCAGCCTGCTCGATGACGAAATCATCGACAGAGAGCTTGGTCTCGGCAGAGTTGCCCTCGAGGTAGATGAATACGTCGCCGTCGCTCTCGCTGAAGCTGAAGCTCGCGGACAGGTCTACCCATTCGCCCTGCGATACCTGCTTGGCAAGGTTGCCGTAGCTCGTGTCGCCCTCAGCGGGGCTCTTCTGGATAGAGAGCATGAGCTCGGTGTACCATTCCGCCTTCGCCTTGCAGCGGACATTGTACTTCACGCCGGGCTCGAGGATAGTGTTGACCTGTATCTGCGGACCGTTCCAGCCGTTGGAGCGCTCAGATACGAGCATGATGCCGCCCTGAACAGGGTCGGTGTCGGCAGTGATGACACTGGTGTCGGTGTCTCCGCGCTTGGAGAATGCGGAGACATCGCCGTCCTCGAAGTCGAATGAACGAATGATGACTGCTTCCGAAGCGGAACTGAGTGAAGGGACTTTCAGCTCAGGCACGAAGGCAGCGTTCGCAGCTGCTGCGGATGACATCATGGCTGCACCCATGAAGCCGGCAAGCACCTGCTTGAAGAATTTGAGTTTCATTGGTATTCCTCCCATAAAAATATTGCAACCATAATTGTATCACATTGTACACAAAATGTCAACAATGCGCACTCCGAATATACGTCAGATACAAATAAGTCCGCAAATTTTGGGCAGAGCGCAATTTATGACATCACCCCGGACGGGCTCCCGCTGAAAAGACGCTGCCAACATTTTTAAACCCTCCGCCGCAAGTATTGTTCCGTATGAGATGTACATGTAATGTCGTTGGTAAGAGTAAGCGAGCCTGCGAGCGGCAGCGGGCGGGCGTGCAAGGCGCTGCCCTGCAAAGTCCGCAATTATTGACAAGTCGCTGCCCTTGACATTCCCCGATTTTCTGTGGTAAAATATTGCTATACCACCAAGAACGGAGTTGTATGCCATGCGAATGGACGAGATCGGCTATAACCACAAACACGACAAGTCTTTCGTCATAGACCGTCCCGAAGGCGTGGGCGACTGGCTCATGCTCGCGATAAAGACCAAAAGCATTTTCGTCATTGACGGCGCGGAGATCCACGCTCCCTCCGGCTCGTTCATCATCTATACCCCCAATTTCCCGCAGTATTATCAGGCGGACAACACCGAGTACGTCGATGACTGGATACACTTCGGCCCCGATCCCGAGGAGGAGATCCTCATGAAAAAGCTCGGGATACCGCTCAACCAGATAGTCTCCGTCGCGGACATCTCGGGCGTTTCTGCGATAATCCGGGATATGTGCTACGAGCATTACTCCGCGAACCCCAACCGCAAGGCTGTGGTGGATCTGTACTTCCGGCTCATGCTCTACAAGATAAACGAGAGTATGTCCGTCGCGAAGCTCGGCTCGGTCAGCGAGAATATGTACTTCGAGAAGCTCCTGTGGATACGCGAGAGCATATACCGCTGGCCCGCAAGGAACTGGAGCATAGACGATATGGCTGCGGAGCTCTCGCTGAGCCGCTCCCGCTTCCAGCACCTCTACTCCCAGACCTTCGGGGTGAGCGTCTCCAAGGATATCATCACCAGCCGCCTCGACCACGCTGTCGATATGCTCGAGAAGTCCGACCTCTCCGTGAACGACATCGCCCTCGCGGTCGGCTACAGCAACTCCTCCTACTTTATCCGCCAGTTCCGCTCCGTGTTCGAGACCACCCCCGTGCAGTACCGCGCGGATTACTGGGAGAACCACAAGCGCGACTACACCGGTGAAGCGTGATTTCACATATTTTTCCGATTATCCGCAAGATTTATTCATAAACTTCTGGTATAATAGTTAAAATTGGGAGTATATCTCCGGAATGAGGAATGGCTATGAAAGAGAAGCTCGCGAAGATAAAGGATTTCCTGCTCAACCCGCATCTGCTGCTCTGCGTCGGCATTGCCTGGCTGATAACGAACGGCTGGGCGTACATAGCCCTCGGGATAGGCACATATTACGGTCTGACCCCGCTGATGACGATAGCGGGCGTCTACCTCGCCGTGCTGTGGTCGCCCTTCTGCCTTGAGGGTATCTTCACTGCGCTCATAGCGCTCTTCCTCCTCCGACACCTCTTCCCTGACGACACCCAGACCCTCGAAAAGCTCGAGGTTATGCGGGACGATTTCGCTGCAAAGAAGCAAGCCCGCAGACTGCGCCGCAAAGGCGCTGCTGACATCGACGACGAGATCGACTGAACGAAAAAAGACCTCCCTCGGGAGGTCTTTTTTTATTGTGTTTTTATTCAACGATGCCGAGTCCCCAGATAGTGAAGCTGCCGCTTGCGCTTATGGAAACATCGAGGTCGCCTGCCGTATCCTGGTAGTAGCCGAGCTCAGCGTCAGGACCGCCCCATGTGTACAGCTTGTTGCCGTCTATCTTGGTCGTCTTGCCGTTGACTGTGACGTTAATGCTGCCCATTCCGCTGGCATTCGCCTTGAATACCACGATGAAGCCCTTTGCGTTCACCTTGAAGGTCATCGGGCTGCCGCCGCTGGAGGTGTAGCCAAACGGGAGCGAGCTGTAGCCTGTGCCTGCTGTCCACGAGCCCGCATTGAAGCCGGTGAGGGTCTTTGGGTCAACGTTCCTGCAGGAGACGTATTCGGTTCCGTATGCGGCTGTGGTCGGGATCTCGTAGGAATCCGAGCGGTTCTCGGTCTTCATAGCCTGACGGAGATAGTACGCCATGCAGTCCGCGATGAGCTGACCGCCCTGCTCATGCGGGTGGTACTCGTCGGTGAAGTAGTCGCTGGTCTGGAGGAGTCCGCTGTTGAACGCCTTTGTGAGGGCGTTGTTCATGCTTATGACAGGAACATCGAGGTTCTTGCCTATCTTCTCCATCTGTTCCTGGCTGGAGAATCCGCCCTTTGAGCGGTTGATGAGGATGATTACCGCGGGCTCGTTCGGGAGCTCGAGGAACTTCTTCGCCATGCTCTCGAGGGACTTCTTGTAAAGTATATCCTCGTGGTCGTTTACGGAGAACTCGATGACAACGATGTCGGGCTCCTTGCTCACTATATCAGCCTCGCTGCGGACAAGTCCGACAACGGAGGAGGTACCGGAGATACCGGCATTGACCTCGGTGAAGCTGCCGTTCGCGAACGTATCCTTTACATAAGCCGTGAACGGTCTGCTGTAGTTCTTGCCCTCGGTGATAGAGCCTCCGATGTAGGTGAGGGTGAGGCCCTCGCCGTTCTCGGCAGCCTCGAGCTTCTTGGTGAGGCGGTATGTGTTGCCCATATTGCAGATGGAGCTCTGGTAGAAGTCTATCCACTGAGCGGAAGCGGTCTCAGCGTAGTCGTCCCACTTGTTATCGGGCTTGGGCGGCTCGGGGAACTCGGAGATCATGCCGAGCACGAACTCCTGCGCGAGCACGACGTCGTTTATCTCGACCTCGCCGTTGCCGTCAATATCCGCCGCAGACTTCACTGCTTCGGTCGCTGTGCCATTCACCACTATGCTGCGGAGGAGCGAGATATCCACCGCATTTATCGTGCCGTTGAAGTCGGTGTCGCCGCGGACGATAGCCTTGCTGCCGCCTGCGCCCTCGGTCTTGGTGCCAGGGACAGCCGCGCATACGTCGTCAACATAGAAATCAACGGTGCCGTCAGCGGTCTCGACGTACAGCTGGATATCGGTCGCACCCTCAGGGAGGGTATAGCTCGTATTTTCGAGCTGAGCCCACATACCCTTTACGGTCGTGACCTCAGCGATGCCGTCATAGCTGGTCTCGCCGGCAACGTTCTTGAACTGTATCTTTAGGTAGAAGGTAACGGTCTTCGCGCCGGTCTTGTACATAACGTTGGCGCTGAAGCTGTAATCTGAGCCGGCTGCAAAGCTGCTGTCGAGCGCCTTGACAGCGCCGTTCCACGCTGCAGTTCTGCCCGAAACGAACAGCGAGCCCGAGCCTGAGAAAGCCTCGGTGGAAGCAGCAACGCTCGCAGCGCCTCTGCCGCTCCATTCGCCCGCGCCGGACTCAAAATCGTCAACGAAATAGTAATTGTCGGTCTGCGCTCCCCCCTCGGATACCGCGCAGACAGGCACTGAGGGTAAGGCTGCTGCGAGCATTCCCGCCGAGAGGACAGCGGATAACATTTTTCTGATCTTCAATTCAAACACTCCTTCTGTCAGATTTATTGGTATTGCCGAAAATTATCCACGATATATTTTACATTTTTATTAACGTTTTGTCAATCCGTAAAATGAATAAATAGTGTGCAAATCAAACACGGGCTGCGGGAGCGCAAATGCCGTAGGAGCGCATTCCGTGCATCCGCGCAAAAGCCCCGCTCATAAAGAGCGGGGCCCGGAACAAAGGAGGTTTATATAAGTGTGGTAAACTTGCGTCAGGACTGCTCACTGATGAGGATAGATACACGGTTCTGTATCATAGCAGCTGTGTCCTCAGCGGACTTCTCGCCGTTGAAGTACGCCTGTACTTCCTCGCTGATGATATTGTAAACATCAGTGGAGTAGGAGCTTGTGATCTGGTTCGCAGACATTATCTTCTCCTTGAGGAAATCGCACTCATCCTGTGTGAGCGGGTCAATGATTATCTCCTCGTCAACTAAGTAGTAGGTGTCGTCGTACTCGACCTTCTTGCCGTTCTCATCCTCGTAGTAAGGCTTCTGCTTCGCATCCTCGAACTTCTGGTCGAAGACTGTGGTGAGCATGGGGATATTGTAAGAGCAGTGATCCTTCTGGTAGTCCTCAGTGAAGAGCGTGCTGATGAATTTCCAGCAAGCCTCCTTGGAGGGCGAATCATCAAGGATAGCCAGATTGTTGGAAGCCTGGAGGTATAAGCCGTTGCCTGTCTTGGAAGGATAGCCTACGATGTTGATGTCCTCGCCGAACCTGCCCACCTTGGATTCCTTGTAATCCATGAGCCACGAAAGACCTATCTCATATACGAAAGCCTTGTCGTTGCGGTAAGCGTATTCCTGATCTCTGTTGTAGTTCGTGATCTCTTCATCTGTTGCTGTCTCCCAGTTGATGCCCTCGTCCTCTTCGTCAGGGAACTCGTTGCAGAACTTGAGGAGGTTGATGAAGTCCTCGTTGTCGAAGTCGCAGGTGCCGTTTCTGTAGTCAACATAATCGCCGCTGCCGTAGAGGAGCATACTCAGGATGTTATCCTTGGAATTGCCCCACTGGAACACATTAGCGCCCTCGGGGAGCTTACGGAACGTGTCAATGAATTCGGAAACAGTCCATGTGTCCTTGTCGTAGTACTTGCTCTTTACAGCGTAAGCGTACAGGTAGAAGGAAGGCGATATAGAGTAAAGCTTGCCGTCTGTCTCGAGAGCCTCGAGGAGGTTGGGCATGAGCTCGTCCTTGGAGACTGTGCCGTCCTTGCCCATGTACTGGTAAAGGTCAGTGAATGCGCCCTTATTGGAAAGGGTATCCATTACTGTGCGGTCGTAGCAGCAGATCATATCGGGGGTCTTGCCTGCAATGATGTCCTTCTTGAGCTGGTCAGCCGCAGTGTTGTTGATCTTGGGCATATCCTGACCCTCGATGTACTCATAGTCGTCGTACTTGCTGTAGTTCTCGACTCTGATACGGTAGTCAGTGTTGGAGTTATTGAAGTCGTTGACAGCCTGTGTGAGCTCGTAGTCATCGTAGAGCACAGCAATGGTGACAACGATAGTGTTCTCGAACTCGGAGGAGTCGATCTTGGAGAGCTTGTTGAACGAACCATTTCCGCCGTTGTAGTCATAGCTGTACATCACGAACTCGTCCTCGCCGATAGCTACGAACTGGCTGTAGTCATAGGAGTTCATGCCGGAGTCGATCCAGTTTACCTTCTCCTCGACGGTGCCGTCGGCAGAAACACCGAATATGCCCTGTCCGGTGGTGAAGTAGATCAGCTGGTCGCCGAAGCCGGTGAACATACCGTTGACATAGTCTCCGGCTTCGGAGAGGTCGATAACACCGGAATCAAACTGCATAGTGTCGGTGTTGACCAGCTTGAGCTCCATGCCGGAGTTCTGACCGTACATACTCAGCGCGAGCTTTCCGTCGGAGGTGGCTGCCGACGAGCTGAACCATGAGTCCTTGCCGAGCGAGAGCTCGCCCTGCTTGTTGCCCTTGGAGTCGTACTTTATCAGCACCTGATTGTCGCTGGAATCGTATTCCGAGGAGATGATAGTGTCCTTGTCAACGACGAACACCTCGCTCGAACCGTAATATTTCTTATTGCCTGCGGAGCTCTCGTCCAAGTTGAAATCAAAGGTCGAGAGCTCGTTTCCGTCGATGTCGTAAAGCGTCATCGTGGAGGTCGTGACACCAGCCTCCTCCATAGCGTCCCAGTCGAAGTGCTCGTAGTCGAAGTTCGGGTCGTCATAGTCCGGCAGCTCGAAATCACCGTAGTCCGTTGTGGTCCTGCCGACTGCGATAGTGCCGTCCTTGCCTACATATGCATTAGCGTAGGAGTACTCATCGTTCTCACCGAGGTCTATCGGGAGCTTATCGAACACCTCCATGCTCTTGTCTGTGGTGTAGACGCCGAGATTGTAGTCGCTGTCAGCGGCAATTATCACGAGCTTATCCATATCCGGCAGGTAGCTCATGTAGTTCACATAGTTGAATTCTGCGTCGGAGAGCTTCTCCGCGCGGGCAGCGTTCTTGATCTCAGTGCTGCCCTTCTTGGGCTCCTTTGCCTCTTCCTTGCTCCTTCCGCAGGATACCGCGCCTGCCGCGAGTGCGAGCGCTGCGATGCCTGCCATAGTGCGTCTGAACATTGTCTTTTTCATACCAATTCCTCCTTGATATCATGTTGATCGCTGTTTTGATCTATTATTGACTTTCTTTTGCCTTCTGGCTGCGCTTTTCTTTGCGTTCAGCCGATCTCTGTATCAGTCTCCACCTCAGGTGGCTCAGCTTCAGTGCAATGGAGCTGAATAAGCGCCTGCCCTGCTTCTTCAGCGCACGGTAACCGATGACCGCGAGCCATATAAGCGTGAGCACGGGGACTATGAGCAGCAGCCTGCGGAAGTGGTAGAGCTGCGAGAGCCTGAACTCCACTATCCTCGAGGCGTTCTCCCAGTATGGGTAGACCGTCCCGGAGCTGTGTACCGCATAATCCGAGAGCCTCTTGTAGCGCTTGGCTCTCACTGAGGGCTTGAAGCGGGCGGTGTTGTTCACTACGCTCACCGTCGTTCCCTCGAAGTGCTTCTTGACGGCGCCGTAGGCGAAGCCGTCCACGGGATCCGGAAGCACGCATTCATAGCAGGTTATGTGCCTGAAGCTGCTGGTGCCGGTGTACTCATTGTACTCTCCGGCGAGCAGATCAGCCGTCTCATATGAGACGTAAGCCCGGGGCTTGTCGCCCGCGCACTGTTTTTCAGGCTCGGTCTGCGGGTCTGCTATGACTCCCGCGATATAGAACTGCTGACCGTTTATATATACACTCATGCCCGCGACATCGTCGGAGCCGTAGAGCGAATAAGCGAGTGTACGGTCGATGACCGCTCCGTCCTGCATGATATCGTCGTCGGAGAAGTACGCTCCGCTGATGAGCTCGAACTGCCGGAACAGGAAGAAATCTCCTCCGACCGCCGTGAGCTCCGCTTCGGACTGCCCCGGGATATCGCCAGTGACGGTGTATGTGCCGAGCGGTGCGCTGTAGCCGTATGCGATGAGGTCCTCGCCCTCCTCCTCGGTGACGGCGACTTCTTTCAGCGCCGCTGTGAGGTCAGCCTCAACTCCTGCGACGAAGTCAGTTGTGAGCTCCTCGCCGCCCTCGAAGAAGCAGCTTACCTGCGTGAAGTTCATCTTGCTGCTGCCCCGCCAGACATCTGCGGCACTGTTGTACCGCTGGGACTTTGCCATCGAGCTGCCCGCAACTGTCAGCGCCGCCGCTCCGATGAGGGCTGCTGCGTTGACTGCCGCAATGACAGCGTAGGCTAACCTTATCCTGAATCTCATAAGCGCCGCACCGCCTTATTCCTTCATGCGGACCTGATCTCCGGGATCTATGGGCTTGCTCCATGCGGTTATGACGTAATCGCCGTAATTTATGTCGCCCTGGACTGCGCTCGAGGTCTCGTCTGAAACGATCACCTCAACGGGAACTCTGTCGACGTAGTAGCGGTTGCCGAGCGGCGAGTTCTTGGACGTCACCATCATTACGAAGTTGCCGCCGTTGTCCTTGCGGACCGCGTTCTTCGGGACTATAGCGTCGTAGTTGCCGCTGCCGCACGGTATCGAGATATCGAGGTAGGTGCCGGAGTCTACGTTTCCGGTGACCGTGAACACGAGCACGCGGTTCTTGGAGCCGGGAGTAGAATCGTTCTTTATCTCGGAGAGGACTGCCTGAACGTCGCCGTTCCAGTTGTTCATGACCTCCGCCGCAGTGCCGATCTTCACCTTCGACGCTTTGGCGCCGTCTACTGTTACCTTGAGCGTGTAGCCCTCTTCTGAAATATCTATCGAAGCGAGCGCATTGCCGGGGGTAGTGGTGTCGCCGGGCTGAACATATACGGAGCTCACGACGCCGCTGTACTTGGACTTTATCTCAGTCGCGCCGCTTTCCTCGCGGAGCTTGGAGACCTTCTCCTCCTGCTTGGTGATCTCGGTCTGCATAGCCTCGAGGTCGAGTGCCGCGAGAGCAGCAGTGTTCTCGTCGGTGGTCTTGGTCTTGGCGAGCGTTATCATGAGGTTCTCGAGGTAGCGCTGCTTTTCTGTGACCTGTGCCGCGAGGGACTCATACGACTCCGACGGATCGCTGAGGGAGGCCTCATATGCGGAGATGTACGAGGAAAGGTAGCTTATATCAGACTGGAGCTGCGCGAGCGTTGCCGAGAGCTCGGAGCGCTTGCCTGACTTTGCGTTGGAGTAGCTCTTCTTAGCCTCGTCGCGGCGTGCGGACTTCGCGTCCATATCCTCCTGTGCAGCTGCGAGTGTTTCTTCAGCCGCTCCATCTGTGAGGAGCTGTGTGTATAACTCATATGCTGCTGAGTATTCTGTCTCGGCGCTCACGCACTCACTTTGCAGCGAGACGAGGTCACCGAGGTATTCCGGGGAAGCCGCTGTATAATCGTCAGCATCTATCGCTGCGATAGTGGCAGACACTCTCTCGGACTGCGAGGTCTTGTCAGCGAGCTGAGCCTTGTTGCTGTTGTACTGGTCGAGGGCAGCCTGTGCGCCCGACTCGCGTATCTTTGCTGCGTCGCGCTTTGCGATGAGAGCGTTGAGGTCCTCCTGTGCATTCGCTATCTCCTTGTCCTCGGAGGTGTAATCAGCAGCGGGAGTGAGCAGCGCCTTGGAGTAGTTGAGCTGGAGCGTCGCGAGCTGGTCCTCTGCGGCAGTGAGCTCCTCGCTGGGCGAGCCGCCCACGACGAACAGCACGTCGTCAGCATTTACGGTCTGACCAGCCTTTATCATTATCTTGTCAACGCTCTTGTTGCCGTCGATCGTGACCTCGTATGTCTGATTGGACTCGATCACTCCGCCGCCGCGGACTCTCTCGGTGAGCTTTCCGGAGGAGACCCTCTCAGTGGTTATCTCCGCAAGGGAGCGGTTCATTATCGTGTTCGAGAAGAACGTGAGCAGCAGTAGCACCACGAGGAAGATGATGAGTATGGTCTTTATGGTCTCACGCTTCCTGCGCGGGTCGCGCTTCTCGGGATCGCCCTTTATCTCTTTTATTTCTTTAAGTTCTGTGCTTTCATTCATAGCAGCTTCTCCTATCCTTTAATTCCGCCCGAATATGTTATTCCCTCCACGAGGTAATCCTCGCCGTAGAGGAACATCAGTATCGTCGGTACCATGTAGACGGCTCCGACCGCGAATGCGAGGCCGACGTCGCCGGTGTTGATCTGCGAAAGGAACACTGACAGCGGATGCATTTCCGCGTCCTTCATCAGGACGAGCGGCTGCTCCACCATGTTCCAGTAGTCGATGAATACGAGCATACCTATCGAGACGAGCGCGCTCTTGCAGAGCGGGAGATATATCTTTGTGAGTATCTGGAACTCGCCTGCGCCGTCGAGCTTGGCAGCCTCGACGTAGGATACCGGTATACGGCGCATTACCTTAGTGAGCAGGAACACGCTGAACGGAGAGAAGATACCGGGGAGTATCACTGCACGCCGCGTCCACATCATCGAGAAGACGTTCAGGAAGGCTGCCGCTCCGTGGAAGGGGAGCTTCTCGGCTGCCTCGAGCATACCGAACTTATCTGCGACGAGGTAGTTCGGCACGAGCGTTACCTGATACGGCATGAGCATGAGGATTATATATGCGAAGAATATGATGTTCTTCACCTTGTTGGGGTATCTCGCGAAGCCGTAGGACGCGAACACCGCAACTATGAGCTGGAACAGCGTTATCGGTACTGTGAGTATCACGGAGTTCCAGAACTTCATCAGGTAGTCCGGGCTCTTGAAGAGCACCGCCCTGTACTGGTCGAACGTTACCTTGTCGGGAATGAACTTGAGGTTTACGTTCTCGGAGATGAAGGTCTTCTTGTCATCGGTCATGTTACTGAACATCGAGCCGTAGTTGGCGGATATCTCCTTGGAGGTCATGAACGAGTTCGCTATCGTCAGGACCGTGGGCATTATGAACATCACTGCCGCTACGAAGATGAACACGGTGACGATGATATCGAGCGTGTGTTTTTTCTGTTTCAGCGTCATCATCAGCCCTCCACGTCCTTTCCGAAGAAGTTCTCGATGATGAGGAGCACCGCGATGACGACTATCATCACGAGCGAGAACAGCACCGCTGCCGCGCTCAGCTTCTGGTAATCGAGGCTCGCGAACGTGTTGTTCATGAAGTGCTGGAGCATATACAGCTTATCAAAGGGGTAGTTGCCGGTAAGCAGGTATACCTCGCGGAATATCTTGAAGGAGTTTATCAGCGAGAGTATCAGCACGAAGAGTATCGTCGGGGAAAGGTAGCGGAGCTTGATGTGTACGAACTTGTACCATGAGCTCGCGCCCTCAAGGTCTGCGACCTCGAGTATGTCACGCGGGATACCGCTCAGCGCCGACATGAACAATATCATGTTGTAGCCCATGTTCTTCCAGAGGAACATACATATTATAATGACCTGTCCGTGCTGCGACTTCAGCCAGTCGACCGGAGTGCCTCCGAAGAGCTCCACGACCTGATTGATCGTACCGTGATTGTGGAACAGCACCTGCCACACAAGCACTACCGAAGCCGTCGGCACCATGAGCGGACTGAGAAAGAACGTCCTGAACGCGCTCTTGCCGGGGATATTTCTCTCCAGCAGCACCGCAAGCCCGAGCGACAGCACCACTGCAAGCGGTACAGCCACAATGCTGAACATCGCCGTGTTGTGCGCCGCCTTCTTGAAGGCGGTGTTCTCGAGGAGCGCCGAGTAGTTGTCGAACTTCACGAATTCCTTCATGATGGGGTTGTTGATGAGGGAATAGTAGACCACTATCCCGAACGGTATCAGGAAGAAGATGAGCACTCCGAGGAGGCTCGGCACAATGCAGGCGCTGCTGAATATGCGCTCACCGCGCCGCCCGCACTGGTTCTTTGTCTTTTTCTTCATTTCACCACACCTTACATTCTGCGTACACCATACTGATATAGTGTCGGTCTCTTTATGATCCTGCCAAGTTAAATGATAAAAATTATCATGCAGGATCTGCTCTCCACATATAAGTGACTCTGAGACACAAAAAAGACGAAACAGCCGATATATTTTTTTGTTTTAACTTCCGACCGGCTTTTTTGCTCTGTGTTTTCGTTCTAAGAGAATGATATTACAATAACGATTTTTTGTCAATAGATTTTGCATTTATTTTGCAACTTTTGCCATAACTGCGCAAATTTTGCATAAGACCGCATTTTTCGGGCAATAACTGACCGCCGTTATGCTATAATGATAAGGCAGTTACCTTACATTAATGTGACAGAAATGCCCCTTCCGGGAGCCCGCCGGGGCAAATCGTCATTTTACACTCCGGGGCAGACCGGCGGAATGCGGTTTTTGTGGATTCTGACTGTTTTTGCAATGCGGTATTGACAATAACAGTGCTTTGTGGTATAATATCACCTGTTGAAACTCCGCTGCGGGTGTAGTTCAATGGTAGAATTCCAGCCTTCCAAGCTGGTTACGTGGGTTCGATTCCCATCACCCGCTCCATACAGAGTTCATGACGCAGCCTCGGCTGCTGATCTTTTCTGTGCGCCTTTAACTCAGCTGGATAGAGTAACTGCCTTCTAAGCAGTAAGCCGCTGGTTCGAATCCAGCAAGGCGCGCCACTTCGAGGTCCTCTGTTTCATGACTTCATCTACTGGAGGGCT
>JAEELF010000045.1 GCA_016288815.1 Ruminococcus sp. | reverse complement strand
TCCCCTCTCGAAAAACGATTCACTGGATCGTTTTTCGATTCACCCCTTGCAGAGCGCCTTTCAGATAATTTCGCTTCGCCTTAAAAGCAAATGCGAAGCGACCAGAGGCGCTGCCTCTGGACTCCGCCAAAGGGAACAGGTTCCCTTTGGAATCCCGTTGTTGAAAAGTTCCGTATGCGATGTACGGGTAGGGACGTTGTTAAGAGTAAGCGAGCTTACGAGCGGCAACGTGTCCGCCTGCGCGGGCTCCGCGCCTGATACCTGAGACCTGAGACCTAAATCAATACTCGTAGTCTATGCAGGCGCGGGCTGTCTTTACCGTGCCGATGAATTTGCCGAATGCAACGTGCGCGGGGTGGGTCTGGTATGCGTTGAGGTCGTCTATCGTCTCAAAATCGCACAGCAGCGATATGGTGTAGTTGTCCTGCGGGGCGGCCTTCGAGTTGATGACCACCTCTCCCCTTTTCAGCTGCGGGACGTTTGCGATGACGTCCTCAAAACGCTTCTGCGCTTCAAGTGCGTTCTCGTACTCGCTGCGTCCGTCGGCGTCCTTTAATTTGAACATTACTATATGCTTAATCATTTTTTCCTCCATTAATATCTGTCCATAGACGTCATTGGCGTTCTGAGCCGTCTGCCATTCCGGGATAACTGATCTCGTCGCCCCACGACAGTACTTCTTCAAAATAGCCTGTGATCTCCAGCAAGCCGAATCTCCACATGAACACTCTGTCCTTTTCCGGCAGCTCGTTCAGCCTGATCCATCTGACTTCCCTGAGCACCTGTGCTTCTGCCGGTTCCTCGGGATCGCAGCCAAGAACCGGCTCCTGATCATCCGGTACACTTACCTCAAACGAATGCTCTGTCCTGCCTTGATTGTAAACCTCTGCTAATTTGCGGATAACGGTACCGTCAAGTCCGCATTCCTCTTTCAGTTCGCGGATCGCCGCCTGTTCCGGCGTTTCGCCCGGTTCTATGCCGCCTCCCGGGAGCGCGTAAAACGATCTTTCCCTGAAGCACATTTTTTCTACCAGTATTTTTCCGTCCCTGACAACAAATGCAACACTTCGGTTTCTCATTTTACTCTCCTTTGCTTGCAGAACTCAAGCGTCCGGTGTCTGATCATCATTCAGTTCGTATTCCCTGCCCTTGACGCGGGTGCCGTCAAAGCGCGTATATTCGCAGTCCCGGACATAGTGCAGACCGCATTTCTCCATGACTCTCCCCGAAGCGGGATTCCCGACGGCGTGCTCTGCGACGAAGCGCTTCGCGCCGTGTACCTCGCGGACGTAGTCCATCATGCGGAGCGTGGCTTCGGTAGTGTAGCCCTGGTTCCAGCAGTCATGGCGGATATTGTAGCCGAAGCTCCAGCGCTGCTCGTCTGTCCTGTACCTGATACTGCCCGAGCCTATCAGCCTGCCGTCCGACTTGCGGACAAAACCCCACAGATACTCGTTTTCAAGGTCGGAGGTGGTCTTCAGCCACTCCTGCGTCACGGAGATGTCGGGGTGAGTAGTGTATATCATGTACTTTGCGACGCGCTCGTCGCCCGTCCAGCCGAAGACGTCCTCTGCGTCCTCAACTGTGAGAGGGCGCAGGATAAGACGCTCGGTCTCTATGATCGGTACTGTAAATCTCATATCACTTGAACGCGGCGATGGACTGCATTATCTTGTCCATTTTCTCCTGTGCCTTCGCCAGCTTCGCCTTTTCAGCCTCGATGAGCTGTGCGGGCGCCTTCGCGACGAAGCCCTGATTGTTCAGCTTGCCGCTCAGGAAGTCGATGTCCTTCTGTACCTTTGCGCGCTCCTTGTCAAGGCGTGCGAGCTCCTTCTCCTTGTCTACGAGCTCGTCCATGGGGATAAAGACGCGGGCGGAGTCAGTTACGGCGTTCGCGGAATTCTCGTGGGAGAAGCTGTCGCCGACTTCTATCTCCGATGCGGACGCGAGCTTCTGGAAGAAGATCTCACACGAGCGGAAAAGCTCCTTGTCGGCGGTCTCGATGAACAGCTTCGCCTTTACCGACGGGGGTACGTTCATCTCTGTGCGGACGTTGCGGACTGCCTTTATCGCCGAGATGACCTTCTCGAAGTCACGCTCCTCCGCGGTGAAGTCTATAGTGCTGTCGTAGGTGGGGTAGGTCTCGAGAATGAGCATGGATCTGCCGTCTGTGAGCACCTGCCATATCTCCTCCGTGATGAACGGCATGAACGGGTGCAGCAGCTTCAGCATTCCCTCCATTGCCCATACGAGCACTGCCTGTGCCTTCGCCATCGTCTCGCCGCCTGCCTGTATGCGGGGCTTGGTCAGCTCGATGTACCAGTCGCAGTAGACGTCCCAGATGAAGTCGTATATCTTCTGCGATGCGACGCCGAGCTCGTACTTGTCGAGGTTCTCGCCGACTTCCTTTGCGAGCTGGTTGAACTTGCTCACGAGCCACTTGTCCTCTGCTTCAAGGTCTGCGGGAAGTCCGGTGAACTTGAAGTCGTCGGGGAGGTTCATCATGATGAAACGCGATGCGTTCCAGAGCTTGTTTGCGAAGTTGCGGGCTGCCTTGACCTTCTCGTCGATGTAGCGCATATCGTTTCCGGGCGAGTTTCCTGTTGCGAGCATGAAGCGGAGAGCGTCCGCGCCGTACTCGTCGATGACCTCGAGCGGGTCTATGCCGTTGCCGAGCGACTTGGACATCTTGCGTCCCTGCGCGTCGCGGACAAGTCCGTGGATAAGGACGGTGTCGAACGGCACCTTGCCCATGTTCTCAAGTCCGCTGAACATCATTCTTATTACCCAGAAGAAAATTATGTCGTAGCCGGTGACGAGGGTGTTCGTGGGGTAGAAGTAGTCGAGGTCTGCGGTCTTCTCCGGGAAGCCGAGGGTCGAGAACGGCCAGAGCGCAGAACTGAACCATGTATCAAGGGTGTCGGGGTCCTGCCTCATGGGTTTGCCGCACTTCGGACACACTGCGCTGCTCTCCTTGGTGACGGTCATCTCGCCGCAGGAGTCGCAGTAGAATGCGGGGATCTGGTGTCCCCACCAGATCTGACGCGAGATGCACCAGTCCTTGATGTTCTCGAGCCAGTGGAAGTATATCTTGTCGAAGCGCTCGGGGACGAACTTCGTGTCGCCGTTCTTTACGGCGTCGATAGCGGGTCCTGCGAGGGGCTTCATCTTTACGAACCACTGAGTAGATACCTTCGGCTCGACTGTGGTGCCGCAGCGGTAGCAGGTGCCGACATTGTGGCTGTAGTCCTCTATCTTGAGGAGGGCGCCCTCTGCCTCGAGGTCTGCGACTATCTTCTCGCGGGCGGTGTATCTGTCCATGCCTGCGTATGCGGGATAGTCGTCAACTATCGTGGCGTCGTCGTTGAGGACGTTGATGACGGGCAGACTGTGGCGGAGTCCTACCTCGAAGTCGTTCGGGTCGTGGGCGGGGGTTATCTTTACGACGCCCGTTCCGAAGTCCATTTCAACGTAGTCGTCGGCGATTATCGGTATCTCGCGGTGTACGAGCGGGAGTATGACGGTCTTGCCTACGAGGTCCTTGTAGCGGTCGTCGGCGGGGTTGACTGCTACGGCTGTATCGCCGAGGAGCGTCTCGGGACGTGTCGTGGCGAGCTCGATGTAGCCGTCGGCGTCCTTTATCTTGTAGCGCAGGTGCCAGAAATGTCCTGCCTGATCCTCGTATGTCACCTCTGCGTCGGAGAGGGAGGTCTTGCACTTGGGGCACCAGTTGATGATGCGCTCGCCGCGGTAGATGAGTCCCTTTTCGTAGTACTTTACGAATACCTCCTTGACCGCCTTGGAGCAGCCCTCGTCCATTGTGAAGCGCTCGCGCGACCAGTCGCACGAGGAGCCGAGCTTCTTCAGCTGCTCGACGATGCGTCCGCCGTACTGCTTCTTCCACTCCCATGCGCGCTCCATGAAGCCGTCGCGTCCGAGGTCTTCCTTCGTGACGCCTTCCTTACGCATTGCCTCTACGATCTTTGCCTCAGTCGCGATCGCAGCGTGGTCGGTGCCCGGCAGCCACAGAGTGCTGTAGCCGCTCATGCGCTTATAGCGGATAAGTATGTCCTGAAGGGTCTCGTCCAGCGCGTGGCCCATGTGGAGCTGTCCGGTGATATTCGGGGGCGGGATAACTATCGTGTAGGGTGTCTTCTTGGGGTCTGCCTCTGCGCGGAAGCAGCCGCCGTCGTTCCATGCGGCATAGATACGGTCCTCAAACGATTTCGGGTCGTATGCCTTTGCAAGTTCTTTTGCCATTGAGATCTCTCCTTGTTTTTTTAGTCCTGTGCGCGGGACAAAAAAATCGCCCCGAGCCTTATGCTCAGGGCGAACTATAGTCCGTGTTACCACCTGAATTCGGGGTGTTTCCCCGCACTCTTATCCCCTGTAACGTGAGGATCACGCCGCAGACTACAGTCCCGCACAGATATTACGGTCTGCACTGACTTCACCCGCGAGGCTCCGGAGCTACCTTCCGCATTCTCCTCATACCGCCTTGCACCTCCCGGCGGCTCTCTGGAATCGGATCCTGCGTACTCCTCTCCTTCTCTGCCTTTCAATTACATTCTATTATACATGAATCCGGCGGGTTTGTCAAGGGGGAAGTGTCAGCTTCTGCGTTTTTGTGTGCCCGGGTAGTTTATCTGGTAGCTGTATTCGGAGTATTCTTCAACATAGGGCATGAGCGTCGTATCAGCCACATACCATGTGTTCTTGTATCTGTAGAGTATCAGCTCCTGCTCGTCGCCGCTGTCAAATGTCACGGTGGCCTCCGCCATGTCCTTTATCTCGATGTCCACGCCTGCGCTCTTGTAGCTGCTCATGAGGAACTTGTATTCCGCGCTGTCCTCGAAGTCGTCTATCTTCTCCTTCTCGACCTTGGAGACCCTTTTGCCGTCTGTGAAGTATTCTCTGCGGTTCTCAAGGTAGCGCTCGACATCCTTTGTGTCGGACAGGGCGAGGGTGAGCTGGGTCTCTCCCGCGATCGTGTTGTCGTAGAAGCCTACGATGTCACAGCCGTTTATCGCCTTAACATAGCGTTTTACCGCGCCCTTCGGGGTCGCATACACGAGGAAGAGATACGCTATGCCTATCAGGAACGCTACAGCAAAGAGGATAAGTACGCCCGCAAGGAACACAAAGCACCCGTGTACCTTCTTTTTCGGCTTGACTGCCGCCTCGCCGACGTTTACTGCTGCTTTTTCATCTGCCATATGGAACATCCTTTCCTTTTTCTGGATATACCCATTATACACGGGCGGACGGGGGTTGTCAAGAGGGGAAGCGGAGTGCGGGTGCAGCGTCACGCTGCGAAGCGCCGGTCAGGCTCTTTTCGCGGATATCTCGTTCTCCAGTTCCTCCGCGCGTATCAGTGCGGTGTCGATGTGGTCGCAGAAATTCTCCCTGCCGACGTGCTCCACAAATCCTGCCTTCTCCATTGCGCGCATCGGCTGCTCGTTGACGTGCGAGAATACCACCTTCACGTTGTGGCGCTCGCAGCGCTTCACGATGTTCATCAGTCCCTCGACGCCCGCTGCGTCTATCGCGGGGACGTTCCTCATGCGTATGCACAGAACGTCGATGTTCTTGTCGTCGAGGACGTATCTGTACTTGTTCGACGCCGCAAAGAACATGGGTCCGTTTATCTCGAAAACGCGGGTGTTCTTCGGTATCTTCTTCAGGAGGATATTGTCGGGGTCGGTGTCCTCGTCGTCGATGTCCACCCATGCGTGGGCTTCAGTGACGTCCGCCATGCGCTTCATGAAGAGAAGTGCTGCGAGGACAAGTCCTGCGCCGATAGCTACGACGAGGTCGAACACGACTGTGAATATCAGCGTCACGAAAAGCACGAGTATGTCGCTCTTCGGCGCGGTCTTGACGGTGTTGGCGATGTTGCGCCAGCCGCACATATTGTACGCTACGATGAAGAGTATCGCGGCGATGGTCGGCATGGGGATAAGTGCTGCGTATTTCATCATCACGACAAGTATGATCAGCACGACGATAGAGTGTACGATACCGGCTATCGGGGTGCGTCCGCCGTTCTTGACGTTGGCGGCTGTTCGTGCGATAGCTCCGGTCGCGGGGATACCGCCGAAAAATGCGGAGCCGACGTTTGCTGCGCCCTGCGCGATGAGCTCCATGTTCGAGCGGTGCTTCGAGCCGACCATACCGTCTGCGACTACGCACGAGAGCAGCGACTCCACTGCCGCGAGGACGGCTATCGTGAATGCGTTCGGGACGAGGCTGCGGACTCTGTCAAAGGTGACCTCGGGCACGGTGAGGTGCGGAGGTGCGGAGGATATCTTGTAGAGCGTGCCGATCGTGTTGACGTCCATGCCGGCGAGCTCCACTATCGCGGAGCACACGATGACGGCGATCAGTGAGGCGGGTATCTTCTCCAGACGGCGCGGCCAGAGTATAAGTATCGCCAGCGATATCACGCCGATCAGAAGTGCCTGCCAGTTGAACGTCCCTATGCAGCGGGCGACCTCGGTGACCTTTTCCATGGTCTCTATCGGGGCGTGCTCGAAGGTAAGTCCCAGAAAGTCCTTTATCTGTCCGATGACTATGGTCACCGCTATTCCGAAGGTGAATCCTGCGGTTATGGTATTCGGGATATATTTTATAAGTACTCCGAAGCGGCAGAGTCCCATGAGCATGAGCAGTATTCCTGCCATGATCGTGGAGATCATAAGTCCGTCCATGCCCTCCGAGGCAACTATCCCGGCAACTATCGTCGCGAAAGCTGCGGTGGGTCCGGCTATCTGTACGCGGCTGCCTCCCAGCAGCGAAACGATGAAGCCTGCCACGATCGCGGTGTACAGTCCCTGCTCGGGGTTAACTCCCGATGCCAGCGCCAGCGCTATCGACAACGGCAGCGCGATTATCGCTACGATCACTCCTGCGACTACGTCCTTTGCGAACTGCGCTTTCGTGTAGCCCTTCATCACCGACAGCAGCTTCGGTTTCAGCTTCTCTTCGGTGGGCTTGGTTGCTTTTTCTTTCATATTATCGACCTTTCCTTGTTTAGTCAGCCTTTCAATTATACCCCCAAATACAGCCATTTGCAAGAAAAAAATACCGTTTGCCGCAATTTTGTCGTTTTATACTATTTTTTCGGCGTTTATAGGAAATATTAGGGCGGTTTTTTAATGCGTAATGCGTAATTCGGAATAATAGGAGCGGGTGCTTGTGTAGGGGCGGCGTTCCGCCGCCTGCGGTTTTTTGGCGTGTGACGGCGGGGTGTTGTGTGGGAGTGCTTGCATTCATCGCAGATCAGTGTTATAATATCTTTATCATCCACCGGAGGTGCTGTATGACAAGCATTCTTATTGTTGACGACGATATCCATATCGGTAATATGCTCCAGGAGGCGCTCTCCGATGAGGGCTATTCCGTCTCCCGCGCGTATTCCGGCTCCGAGGCTGCTCTCGCGCTCCGTGACGCCCGACCTGACCTCATCCTCCTCGACCTCATGCTCCCCGGGCTCTCCGGTGAGGAGCTCCTCCCGCAGATCAAGGATATCCCGGTCATCGTCATAAGCGCTAAGGCTGACCCCGCTGATAAGGTGGGTCTGCTGCGCTCCGGTGCTGCGGATTATGTCACCAAGCCGTTCGACCTCGGGGAACTCATTGCGAGGATAGAGGTACAGCTGCGCACACGGCGTCTTACGGGTTCGTCTAAACTTGATTTCGGCGGTATTTCCCTCGATACCGACTCACACAAAGTCACTGCCGACGGCGCTGAGGTCAAGCTCACGCGCACTGAGTTCGCCATTCTCAAGCTACTCATGCAGCGTGCGGGACAGGTGGTCGCGAAGCTCACTATCCTCGACCTCATCAGCGAGGATACCCCCGACTGCACTGAGGATTCGCTGAAGATACATATCCACAATCTGCGGCGGAAGCTCCGGGCTGTGACCGGCCGCGACTGCATAAGCGCGGTCTGGGGGATAGGCTTTATGCTCACTGAAAAAGGTTAACTGAATCTTAACTCTTTCCTTAACCGGTTTCTTAACTTTCCTGTGATATAATGACGTCAGAAAGGAAAGGTGATGTGTATGGAGTATGTTTTAAAAAGCAATGATCTGTGCAAGCACTACAGAAAATTCAACGCCCTGAACGGCGTCACCATGAACGTTCCGGAGGGCTCTATCTACGGGTTCGTCGGCAGGAACGGCGCCGGAAAGACCACGATGATACGCCTTATCTGCGGTCTTCAGCCGCCTACCTCCGGCAGCTTCGAGCTCTACGGGAAAAAGTTCTCGGACGCGGATATATCGAAGTCGCGCAGACGCATGGGGGCTATAGTCGAAAGTCCCTCTGTGTATCAGAACATGACCGCCGAGGAGAACCTCCGGCAGCAGTACCGCGTGCTGGGTCTGCCGGACGACAAGGGCATCAAAGAGCTGCTCGAACTGGTCGGGCTCGCCGATACCGGAAAGAAAAAAGCCAAGAACTTCTCGCTCGGTATGAGGCAGAGGCTCGGTATCGCGGTCGCGCTGTGCGGCTCGCCGGACTTCCTCGTGCTCGATGAGCCCATCAACGGTCTCGACCCGCAGGGCATTATCGAGGTGCGTGAGCTCATACTCAAGCTCAACCGCGAGAAGAAGCTCACTGTGCTCATTTCAAGCCATATCCTCGATGAGCTCTCGAAGCTCGCGACTCACTACGGCTTCATCGACGGCGGGAAGATCGTCCGCGAGATGAGCGCCGAGGAGCTGGAGGCGGAGTGCAGCAAGAGCATGAGCGTGCGCGTGTCTGACACTGCTGTCCTCGCGAGAGTGCTCGACGGTATGGGCGTCGATTACAAGATAACCGGTGACGGTACTGCCGATATATTCGCCGCTATGAACATAACTCAGCTCGCGCTGAAGCTATGGGAGGACAAATGCGAGATACTCTCACTGACTGAACGCGACGAGAGCCTTGAGAGCTTCTTTATCTCGCTGGTCGGAGGTGAGAGCTATGAATGAGCTGCTGAATTCGTATTTTATCCGTATTTTCCGCACAAAGTCGTTCTGGTACGGGCTCGTTTTCTCCGTTCTGATGCCGTGTACGAGCATTGCTTCGCTCATCAGCGGTGAGGAGGATAAGCTCGGGGAGCTTGCCGGGCAGGGCGGCATGGCGCTCATAATGCTGCCCATGATAATCGCGGCGGTCATCGGTCTGAATATTTCCCCTGAATTCGCACAGGGCACTATCCGCAATCAGCTGATCGTCGGGCACAAAAAGCGCAGCGTCTACTTAACGGCGCTGATATGCGGGCTCGTCATCGCGGCGGTGTACTTCGCGGCTTTCCACGGGGCTCTTCTCGCTGTCGGGGCTGCTTTCGGGACGGCGTCTTCTCTGACTGCGAAGACGGTCGCAGAATCGCTCGGGATAGTGTTGGTCCTGCTGCTCGGAAGTGCGGCTATATCGGTTTTCGTCTGCATGACGATTCACGACGCGAAGAGCACGGTCTTCGCGCTTATGACGCAGTACGCGCTGATGTGCTTCTATATGCTAAAAATGATGATAACCGACGATGAGTTCGGAGGAGATACGGACAGTGCTGTTTCCCGAGTTTTCGAGATCATAGGCAGGTTCTTCGCGCAGGGGCAGGTCGGTTCGCTGAGCATTGTCCATGTCCCCGACAAGCCTGCGCTCGTCCTGCTGTGCTCGCTCGCACTGTCCGCTGTGATGACTCTCGGCGGTATGCGTCTGTTTGAAAAAAGTGATCTGAAATGAGGTGTCGGAATGATATATGCGGCTGCCGGCGTGCTCGCCCTTACTGTGGTCATACTTGCGCTGAAGCTCTGGCGCGTAAAGCTCTCTCTGCGGGAGCTGCGGCGGGGCTTCGGTGAGCAGCTGCATTCCGATACCAATACGCTTCTGTCGGTGCCGTCGATGGACAGGGATGTGCGTGCGCTCGCCTCGGAGATGAACGATCAGCTCCGGGAACTGCGTGAGAAGCGTCTGCAATTTGAGCTCGGCAGCTCTGAGGTAAGGAATGCCGTGACCGGGATATCCCACGACCTGCGCACTCCCCTCACCGCGATATGCGGGCACCTCGACCTCATCAGCCGCACCGACGACCCCGAAAAGATCCGCCGCTACCTTGCGGTCATCTCCGAGCGTGCGGACAGCATGAAGCAGCTCACCGAGGAGATGTTCAGGTATTCCGTCGTGCTCGCGCAGGAGGACGTCCCCGGCGAGGTCTGCGAGGTGTGCGTCAATCAGGTGCTCGAGGAGTGCATAGGGGCGTCCTATCCCGCTCTCATGGAGCGCGGTATCGAGCCGGTCATCGACATCACCTCCGAGCGCGTCGTGCGGGTGTGCAGTCCTGCTGACCTCGCGCGGATATTCTCAAATCTGCTCGGCAATGCCGTGAAATACAGCGGCGGCGACCTCGCGGTCTCCCTCGGCAGCTCCGGTACAGCGACGTTTTCTAACCTCGCTCCGGGGCTTTCCGGCGTTCAGGTCGAGCGTCTCTTCGACAGGTTCTATACCGTCGAGGCTGCCCGCAACTCCACGGGGCTGGGTCTCTCTATCGCCCGCACACTCGCGGAACGTATGGGGGGAACGGTCTCCGCTGAGCTCGACGGGGAGCGTCTGACTGTTACGGTCAGGGTGTAGGTTTAGGTGTCAGGTGGCAGGTTTCAGGTGTCAGGTGGTTGTGTAGGGGCGCCGTCCCGGCGCCCGCCGGTAAAATGCGTATGCGGGACGCCGTGCGACCGTCACCGGTCGCAGGGTAGACGTTTCGGCGCGGCAACAAGGGGACGCTCTCTCTTACAGAGCGTCCCTCTCAAAAAACAGTCCACCGGACTGTTTTTTGATTCACCCCTTGCAGAGCGCCCTTCGGATTTGTGGGACTCCGTCCCACACCCTGCCAGAGGCGCTGCCTCTGGACTCCGCCAAAGGGTACAGGTACCCTTTGGAATCCCATTGTTGGAAAGCGGCAACGTGTCCGGGTGCAGCGTCACGCTGCGGGACGCCGCAAGGGTGTCCCTATGACCTGATACCTGATACCTAACACCTATATCAGTTTTGCAGTAAAAAAGCACTGTACCGCGGGGTACAGTGCCTTTTTGTCTTATTTCATGTTTTCCTCGTCGTTGTGACGTATCATCGCTCGCTTTATCTTGCCGCCCAGTGTCTTCGGAAGCTCGTCTACATACTCGATAACTCTCGGGTACTTGTAGGGTGCGGTCTCCCTCTTGACGTGATCCTGAAGCTCCTTCGTCAGCTCCGGGGACGGTGTGTAGCCCTTCGCAAGCACGACTGTCGCCTTTACGACCTGTCCGCGTATCGGGTCAGGTGCGCCGGTTATCGCCGATTCAACTACCGCGGGGTGGGTCAGCAGTGCGCTCTCGACCTCGAACGGTCCGATACGATAGCCCGAACACTTGATGACGTCGTCGTTGCGTCCTACGAACCAGAAATAGCCCTTTGAATCACGCCATGCGACGTCGCCGGTGTCGTAGTTCTTTCCGCCGAGCACTGCCTTAGTCAGGTCGGGATCCTTGTAGTAGCCGCAGAACAGTCCCGTCGGGTGGTTCTGGTCGATCCCGCAAGCCATTATGCTGCCCTCTTCACCGTCCTCGCACTCCGTTCCGTCGGCGCGGAGAAGGTGGATATTGTACAGCGGGGAGGGCTTGCCGGTCGAGCCGGGCTTGGGGTCTATCCACGGGAAATTAGCGATAAGTACGGTACCCTCGGTCTGTCCGAAGCCCTCACGCATTTTCTTGCCGGTCAGCTCGTAGATACGGTTGAAGACCTCCGGATTCAGCGGCTCGCCTGCGTTGCAGAAGTTCTGTATGCTGGAAAGGTCGTACTGGGTCATGTCCTCCTGGAGCATGAAGCGGTACATGGTCGGCGGTGCGCAGAAGGTAGTCAGCTTGTAGTGGCTGATGACCTCGAGGATATCCTTGGCGTTGAATCTGCCGGTGAAATCGTAGGTGAACTGTATCGCGCCGCATATCCACTGTCCGTATATCTTGCCCCAGCCGAACTTTGCCCAGCCGGAGTCGGATATCGACATATGGAGCTTGTTTTCCTGCACCTGATGCCAGTACTTCGCTGTGACGATGTGTCCGAGCGGGTGAGCGAAGTTATGGCAGACCATCTTCGGCATACCTGTTGAGCCGGAGGTGAAGTAGATGAGCATGGTGTCGGTCGCCTTTGTTGCCTCGTCGCCGGTGGGACGCTCGAAGGTGTCGGGGTATTTGGATATCTCGTCCTCGAAGAAGTCCCATCCCTCGCGGGGCTCGGCTACGGCTATCTTCTTTTTCAGAGTCTTTATCTCGGGAGCTGCGCCGTCTATCTGCGTTCTGATGTACTCGTCGTCGCAGGCGATTATCGCGGAGATACCAGCCATGTTGCCGCGGTATGCGATGTCGTGGGTGGTGAAGAGGAGGTTGCCGGGGATAAGGATAACGCCGAGCTTATGCAGGGCTGTCGCTATTACCCAGTACTCCCAGCGGCGGCGCAGGATAAGCAGCACGACGTCGCCCTTTTTTAGTCCGAAGCTGCGGAAATAATGGCAGGTCTGGTTCGAGAGCTTAGAGATGTCGGTGAAGGTGAAGGTGCGCTCATGCTTGTCGTGGCTGAGCCATACCAGCGCCTTCTTCTCGGGCTCCTGCTTCGCCCATTCGTCTACGATGTCCCAGCCGAAATTGAAGTTCTCGGGAACGTTTACGCGGTAATTCTGTACGAAATCCTCGTATGAGTCGAACTCGATACGGGGAAGATAACGGTCTAAAAGCATTTCAGTGATTACTCCTTTATTTTACAGTGAAGCTCATTCGGCTATAACTGTCAGAAATCTTGCCTTGGTGTCGCCTGCACAGCGCTGTCCGTGGGGATAGGTGGGGTTGAAGTAGATAGAATCGCCCTCGTTGAGGATTATCTCCTTGTCCTCAAAGATGACTGCCACCGTGCCCTTCAGCACAAGGTTGAACTCCTGTCCCGCGTGTGTGACGAGCTTTGCGGGCTCGTCCGACGGCTCGAGCGTTACCAGAAGCGGCTGCATTATCTTGTCCGCATACCTGAAAGCGAGGTCCTTGAAGCGGTAGCCCGGGAAGCGGCTTATGCTGCGACCCTTGCCCCGGCGGACGACGTGGTAGGTATCTATCCGGCTCGGCTCTCCTGTCACGAGCTCGTTGAAATCGACTCCGAATTTGTTCGCGATCTCGTAGATCACGCTTATCGGGAAGTCTCCGTTCTCTTCATAGCCTGCGTACTGCTCAGCGGTAAGTCCGAGCTCTGCTGCGAGACCCTCCTGTGTGTAGTCACAGACCTCGCGCAGCTCGCGTATCCTTGCTGCGATCTCATTGATTGTTTCCATAGATCTGCCTCCTTGTTGGTAAATATACATATATAATATATCATACCACACTTGGCTGAGTTTGTCAATCAAAATGTTTTTTTTTTGAGGTCATGTGGGACGCTGGGTCATTACGCGGGACGGCGTCCCCTACGGTGGGGCAGGTGGGGGCGTGTAGGGGCGCGGTGGAAAGGGCATAAGCAAAGGGACGCCTAAGCGTCCCTTTCAAGTGCAGCTCCGCGCTGCTCACGAATCGTAAAAGTTCATGCCGTCTTCTGTAACGAGCCGCTCGGTCTTCGGGTATGTGTATATCTCCTCGTTGTCCTTGTTCGCTTCAAGATAGTCCGCGAACCGCGCTGCGTACCACTTAGCCATCGGCAGGTCATGCATGAGGTAGTTCCCGCAGTTCTTCTCCTCTGCGCCCGGAACTTGCTCTGCGTCTGCGACCGACCGGAACGCGCTTATCAGCAGTCCGCTTATCTCCTGCGGGGCACGGTCTCCCTTTAAAATAAGGTAGAATCCGGTCAGGCAGCCCATGGGTCCCCAGTAGATCACCTCGTCCTTCCAGTCGGGGTCGTTCCTCAGGTATGTCGCGACGATGTGCTCCAGCGAATGCATGGCGGCAACGTTTATCGCGGGTTCGCGGTTGGGGCGCGTCACACGGACGTCGTAGGTGGTTATAGTGCTGCCGGAGACTTTGTCCTCGCGGCTCGTGAAAATGCCCGGTATTATCTTCGTGTGGTCAATGGAAAAGCTCGCTATCAGTTTCATGTGTTCGTTCCTCCCATGTGGGTCTGTTTCAGTTTGTACCTTTATTATACCACAGCTATCGGCGGTTGGCAAGCGGGAGGGGCGATATGTAAATAATAATTGTGGTATCGCCTGCGGGGATGGTATCTGAAACTGGTGCGGCGGGGCGTGTTTTAACAGGTTTTTTATACATTATTCTTTAAAAAGCATTGCATTTTCCTAAAGCATATGGTATAATCATACGAAAGAACTGACTGTTTTACGGGGGAGGTGTAAGATGAGGCGTTGGAAGCTCAAGAAGATCGCCGGCAAGCGGGCGTTTTTCGTCGGGCTGATACTGCTCCTGCTGGTGCATACCACTCTGGGCATCGTCATGATGTCGATGTCGAAAAAGGAGCTGCGTGAGCAGATCGAGGAGCGTATGCTCGATGTTGCGAATACCGCCGCGTTCCAGCTGAACGGCGACGAGCTTAAAAATCTTACTGCCGGCGACGTCGGCACCGAGCCCTACAATCGCGCCCTTGAGACGCTGCGTTCGTTCCAGAACAATATCCGGCTCGATTACATCTACGCTATCCAAGAGGAGGAGGACGGTTCCTTTTCCTTCACTATCGACCCGGAACAAGATGACCCCGGTCAGTTCGGTGACGCTATCGAGACTACTGACGCTCTGAAAAAAGCTGCACAGGGCACCCCGGGCGTCGATAAGATCGCGACTTCGGATAAATGGGGAAAATTCTACTCCGCGTACAGCCCTGTTTTCGATTCGCAGGGGAACGTTGCGGGGATAGTCGGCGTTGACTTCGACGCGGAATGGTTCGACGAGAAGGTGAACTCCTACCGGCTGATAGTGGTGTTCCTCACCATGATAACCCTCACTATCGCTATCCTGCTGTGGCTCATGCTGCACACCTCCGAGCTCGAAGAGGAGAAGGCCGAGTACCGCAAGCAGCTCGAGGAGACACTCATCAGAGAGAAACTCCAGGAACGGGCGCTGGGTTCCGCGCGCGAGATGGCTTACACCGATCCGCTCACCGGCGTCAAGAGCAAACGCGCCTACATGGAGGCGGAGTCCGATATCAACAGCAAGATCAATTCCCGGTCTATCCGCGAGTTTGCAGTCATCGTCTGCGACCTCAACGGTCTCAAGAAGATCAACGACACGCTGGGTCACGAAGCCGGCGACAACTACATCAAGGACGCCTGCTCCCTTATCTGTTTCCAGTTCCTGCACAGTCCTGTGTTCCGTATCGGCGGCGATGAGTTCGTCGTGCTGCTCGAACACTCCGACTATGAGAACCGCGATCTGCTCCTTCAGGATTTCGATGCCAAGATCGAGGACAACCTCCACATGGGGTCCGTCGTGGTCTCGACCGGTATGGACGTATTCGACCCGGACACCGACTACAGCTTCTCCGATGTCTTTGAACGCGCCGACAAAAAAATGTACGCGCGCAAGCACTACCTCAAATCACTGTAATATTCTCGGCGGCGGTGCCTCCGCTTTTCTGCGGAGGGGCTGCTGCCGAGGTTTTTTTAATGCGTAATGCGTAATTATTGTGCGGGGAGAGGCGGGGGATTTGTAGGGGCGGCATTCCCTACGAAATTGTTCCGTATGCGATGTACGGGTAACAGTCACAAAAAAGTGAGCGAGCTTGCAAGTTCAGTTAGTTCGATTCGCGGACAAAAAATCGCGCCCTACATAGTGTAGAACGCGATGCCGCCCGCGGGGGCGTCCACGATGTCAAATGTACATTGTCAATTAAAGTACCGTATGCGATGTACAGGTAACAGTCACAAAAAAAGTGAGCGAGCTTGCGAGCGGCAACGTGTCCGCGGTCAAGCTGGCTCAGCTTGTGTGTGGCCATGACTTAATAGATGACATATGGCAAATGGCTATTTTAAGCCTTTTAGTCAAATTAACAAATTCAAAAAGCTAATTATGTGCAATACGCAAAGGGAATTATAACATGCATTCTTAAATACGAATTGCAGTCTTAAAAAAATTTCCTTATGTATATATTATATCACAGATATTAGCTTTCGTCAATACATTTGTAAGCACCAATTATAGAAGATTTCAATGCAGTCTTTTCCGATAGAACTGTATTTGAAAGGAAATAGTACGATGATTGATGCACTTTACAACTACCGCCAGGGTGATATTCACTCCGCTGAGTTCTCTGACGAGTTTAATGCTCTCTGTATTCCGTTCGAGGAGTTGCTCAGTGAGGAGCAGATTGATATATTCCACCGTATTCTCGACTGCGTGAGCGATACTGCCGCTGCTGAAATGAGAGCTGCGTACAAGGCAGGCTTCAAGGACGGCGTGACTCTGATGAGAGAGATTCAGGAGTA
>JAEELF010000044.1 GCA_016288815.1 Ruminococcus sp. | reverse complement strand
TTGTCCTTGCCCTCGCTCTCGCCGAAGAGCTGCTTGTACCACTCGCTCATCATAACGAAGCTGGGATCGTAGGAAACGAGCATCTCCACGGACTTGCCCTTTCTGTAAAGGATATTGCGGAGAGCCGCGTACTTGTAGCAGTCGTTGTTGTCGAAGTCAGCACAGAAGTCAGCCTGAGCCTTAGCAGCGCCCTTCATGAGAGCGTCGATGTCGCAGCCTGCAACAGCTATCGGGAGAAGTCCGACTGCTGTGAGCACGGAGAAGCGTCCACCGACGTCGTCCGGGATAACGAAGGTCTCGTAGCCCTCTGTATCGGACAGGCTCTTGAGAGTTCCGCGAGCCTTGTCAGTTGTGGCGAAGATACGGTCCTTAGCGCCTTCCTTGCCGTACTTGTCCTCTACCATCTTCTTGAAGATACGGAATGCGAGCGCGGGCTCGGTGGTCGTACCGGACTTGGAGATGACGTTAACGGAGAAGTCCTTGCCCTCGCAGAGAGCGATGATCTCGTTGAGGTAAGCAGGATTGATGCTGTTGCCGACGTAGTAGATGTCGGGAGTATCCTTCTTGATATTATTGTAAAGGGGCGAACGGAGGAGCTCGATAGCTGCTCTTGCGCCGAGGTAGGATCCGCCGATACCGATAACGATGAGGATATCGGAATTGGACTTGATCTTCTCAGCCGCCGCCTTGATGCGTGCGAATTCTTCCTTGTCGTAGTTAGTAGGAAGCTCTACCCAGCCTAAGAAATCATTTCCGAGACCGGTCTTGCTGTGGAGAGACTGAGCGGCAGCCTCGACCTGAGCCTTGATGCCTGTCAGTTCATCAGCATTGACGAAGTCCTTCAGATACTTGGTATTGAGTTTTAATGCCATTGTGTTATACCTCCAGTTTGCGCGGACATAGCTCCGCACAAATATAATTTACCAACTATATAATACTATATTTTTAAGATTTTTTCAAGTACCTTTCGTAAACTATTTCCACATTTGTGCAATCAGTACAATTTTCAACATTATCATTCTATCAGTTTGGACATGAGCTTGCAGAAAGTGTACCAGTAGGTCAGCTTCGGGACGGAGGTCTTCGCTGTTATGTCAGTCTCGCAGACGAGAGTCTTGCCGTTGTAGAAGGCGGCTGTCCCGAGACGCTGTCCGGCGGTGACGGGAGCCTCAATATACTGTGGGATAACGGCAACTGTACGCAGCTCGCCCGTGCCGCGCGGCAGGACGACAGTGCTCTGCTCACCGACTGTCAGCTCGACGGCGCTCGCTTCCCCTCCCCTGACCTCGAGCGGTCTCATGGCTTCCTCCGGAAAGACCGCAGGGGTGACCTTGTATCCGCTGAAGCCGCTGTTGACGAGGGACTTTGCCTTGCTCAGTGAGATATCGGCGTCCTCCGCGCCGAGCACCACCGCTATATAGACCGTGCCCGAGCTGTCCGTACCGCCCTCCGCAGTGCAGTATCCGCTGAGATCAGAGTGTGCTGCCTTGAAGCCGATATGGCGGTCGTAGGTGCGGGAAAGGGTGTTCTCGCTGACGAGCTCCACCTGCCCGGACTTAACGAAGTCCCGCCATGTGCAGAAATACGGTCGCAGGAAGTCGTACTGCGAAAGCTTAGCACTGATCACGGCGAGGTCGCGGGCAGTAGTATACTCGCGCTCATCGAGGTAGCCGTAGGGCGAAAAAAAGGCTGTGTCGCGAAGTCCGAGGTCAAAGGCCTCGGCGTTCATGCGCTTGAGAAAGCCTTCAACGCTTCCCTCAGAGGCTTCAGCGAGAACGGTCATGGCGTCGTTGGCGTTTCCGATAATTACCGATTTGAGCAGTTCCTCAACGGTCATTGCATCGCCCGGCTCAAGCCACACGACAGAGCCCTTTGTGCCGTAGACGCTCTGCGAGGCGGTGAGCTGCGTATCCAGGCTGTACTTTCCGGAATCTATGTCCTCAGCGATGAGCAGCAGGGACATCAGCTTGCTCAGATAGCCGCAGTTCAGGCGTTCATCGGCATTCAGCGAGTCGAGCACAGTGCAGGTCTGTGCCTCCATAAGAACATACGCCCGTGGCTCGGGCTGCTGCTTCGGGGGAGCCTTCACAAACGCTCCCGCAAGAAAAACGCACATCACCGCCGCCGCGGCTCTCATCATCAACCTCATACAAGCACCTCCCTCTGCATTCTATGCGGCGGGAGGCGGATAAAGACATAAAAAAGGAGCAGTTCATGACGCTGCTCCATAAATATCAGTATTTTTCTGTCGCGACGATATAGCCGTCAACATTGTTGCCGGAAATGCTATACGTCCCCGTCGTCGGCACTCTGACCGACGTGATGTCGCCCTCCGACGCTGTATAGTACACACAGTAGGTGGCGCCTCCTGTGGTATATGTATAGGGTGCGTCGTAGGAATAAGCCCTGACGAAGTCGATGTACTCCTCAAGGCAAAGGCCGTTCGCTGTCATGATCGCTGCATGGGCTGCGCCGACGTACCTAAGATGCCATGGACAAAAGGCATGAGAGGTCTTGTCCTGTTTGCCTTCAGGACAGCGCACAACAAAGCCATACCTGCTGCAATTCTCAACTATCCACGACTCCTCGTCATAGCCGTCGTAAGCTATCACGCTGCCGCAGCCGTTGAGCGCGAGATCGACCGTATATCCGGTCGCCGACTCCGGAAATGCAATCGGGCAATAAGAGCCCGCCCCCGTATAGGTGTCCGTCGTGCCGTAGGCAATGAAATCCATAAGTCCGGTGGCTTCATTGTAATCCTCCATCATGAGGTTGAGCGCTTCGGCAGCGTCCTCATTCAGCATTACGTTATCCTCTATGAGGGTATAATAATCATTTTTATAATCAAACAGATCAACCATGCCGGATGTATCGACTGCTCCGGCAAGGTGTTGTTCATTTACGAGTGTCAGTGCTCCCGATGAGAGCTGGGAAGCGGATACCTTGACTTCGGAAAATCCAAGATATTTTACCCCCTCGAATTCGGTGGAAGCCGTGGCAGGGTCGCTCAGTACGAGCACATCATCGGTGTCCTGCTGGGATATCGTCATCTCTCTGAAATCCCCGCTTACCACGATATTCTTCTTGTTATATCCGAAAAATTCTCGTCTGAGACCGTCAGCTGCCGTCAATGTTCCGACGATAGCAATCATAGCCAGTACGACGCGACGCTTCCGGATGCGTCTGTTTGCCATTATTATGTTCCTCCGGTTTGTTCTACATGATCTCCGGAAATGTTTATTTTTATCTTTCCGGTTTTTCTTTTTTCTGTTTTGTTTTGTTCTCTGTTTTTCTTTTTTTGTTTTGTGTCTGCTTTTGTTCTTGATTTGTTTCTCTTTTCCCTGTTCTATGGGTCTCTCTTTTCCTTGTTCAACATTTTCTTAGTGTTCCGGCTGCTGGCCCACAGCTCGGGCACATTCTTTCTCGACGCACCGGTGGGACGAATGAGTCACCGCCTGCACATCACACAAGGCAAGTCACTGCGGAACAGATCCGCTGGTGTTGCTCGTTTCTCATCTGCTGAAGCGGGTCCGACATTCCTTGCGCGGAAGGCTCGTCCTGTATCAGCATCATTTCCCCGTTCGTCCTGCGCTCCTGCCAGTCACGCATTCACGCAGTCCCCGCGGATCGAGCTTGCTGTTTTGTTCTGCTGTTTTCAGACCGCCTCACAGCGTTCCCTCCTGCCTCCGGCAACTACGACATTTCACGCAGTCCCCTTCTGTACGAAGGTCGCCTGCCTGTCACTGCACCGTCAGTCAAAGGATTTTGCTGCAAGCTGCTGATTTTTCTTTTGTTCTTTCAGGATAAACAACAAAAGGCGCTGCCGTTTCTCCTGTCTGTTCTATGGGTGTATCCGAAGCTTTCACTGCCGCCGGTACTGACACAGCTGCAAGGACGGCACCATACCCGTCTGCACTGAGCCTCCGTCCCCTGTGTCTTAGCATATGACGATAGGAACGACCCCAAATATTAAGAACTAAAAGGAAAACGACCGCACCTGTTAACTGCGGATCATACTCCCCTTCTGTTCATTCTACACCACATAATATATCTCTGTACTATAGATTATACTACAACTTTGTTTCAATGTCAACAGTTTTACAAAAATCTATATTTTGCACAAACAACGCACCTTTTATTACTGCAAAGTAACAAATCTGATGTTGAAATGTCGTAAAATGTTGAAAAAACGGGGATAAAAAAAGACCCGCCGTGTGGTTTTCACGGCAGGTCTCGGGTCATATCACTTGAAAACTGCAAGCAGGAAGCCGGCTGCGATAGCAGAGCCGATAACGCCTGCAACGTTCGGTCCCATTGCGTGCATGAGCAGGAAGTTCGAGGGGTTGGCCTTCTGACCTTCCATCTGCGAAACTCTCGCTGCCATAGGTACTGCGGAAACGCCTGCGGAGCCGATGAGAGGGTTGATCTTTCCGCCGGAGAGCTTATACATGATCTTTCCGACGAGAAGTCCGCCTATTGTCGAGAAGCAGAACGCTGTGAGTCCGAGAACGACGATCTTGATAGTCTCGAGCGAGAGGAATCTCTCGGCAGCAGTGGTCGCGCCTACGGAAATACCGAGGAATACGGTAACGATGTTCATGAGTGCGTTCTGGACTGTGTCGGAAAGTCTCTCGGTCACGCCGCACTCTCTCCAGAGGTTGCCCAGCATGAGGCAGCCTACGAGCGGAGCTGTGGACGGGAGAAGCAGGATAACGAACATAGCCACGATTATCGGGAAGATGATCTTCTCGGTCTTGGAGACCTGTCTGGACTGCTCCATCTTGACCGCGCGCTCCTTCTTGGTGGTGAGCGCCTTCATTATCGGGGGCTGTATCATCGGGATAAGCGCCATATAGGAGTAAGCCGCGATAGCGATAGGTCCGAGGAGGTGGGGAGCAAGTCTCGTGGTAAGGAAGATAGCGGTAGGACCGTCGGCACCGCCGATGATTCCGATAGAAGCCGCTTCATTGCCTGTAAAGCCGAGGCATACTGCTCCAAAGAATGCGAGGAAAACGCCCATCTGTGCAGCTGCTCCGAGGAGAAGGCTCTTGGGGTTGGAGATGAGCGGACCGAAGTCTGTCATCGCGCCGACGCCCATGAAGATGAGGGACGGGTAAATGCCTGCCTTTACGCCTATGTAGAGGATATCGAGCAGACCGCCGTGCGCCATGATAGCGCCGTAGCTGTGGTAGTCCGCGTGCTCAGGGTTCAGGAAGTTGTCCCAGAGGTCGAGGTGGTAGAGCGCGTCCGAGGAGCCTGCACCGAAGTACGAAAGGTTGACGAGCAGACAGCCGAATGCGATGCCCACGAGGAGCAGCGGCTCGAATTTTTTCTTTATACCGAGGTACAGAAGAACACATGATACGACTATCATGATGAGGTTCTTCCAGCCTCCGTTCACGAAGAAGCTCTGGAAGCCCGAGTCGTTCCAGAGGGTCTTCAGGGTCTCAAGAATGTCCATACATTGCCCTCCTTACGCTATAACGACCAGCGGAGAGCCTGTATCTACGACCGAGCCCTTGCTCGTAACGACCTGTGCAACAGTGCCGTCTTTGGGAGCTACGATCTCGTTTTCCATCTTCATAGCCTCGAGAATGATGAGTATCTGTCCTGCCTTAACGACGTCGCCCTGCTTAACGTCAACTCTGATGATGTTGCCGGGCATAGGAGCGGATACTGTCTCTCCTGCTGCGAGGTTCACGGGAGCTGCAGGTGCAGCGGGTGCTGCTGCCGGAGCTGCTGCGGGCGCGGGAGCTGCTGCGGGTGCAGCGGCTAGAGCGGGAGCGAGTGCCTCATATTCGTCAAGGAGGACAGCCTTGCCCTGCTCGACCTCTACCTCATATGTCTTGCCATTGAGTGTTACTTTATACTTCATTGTTATTTGACCTCCTTGATGGAAATAAAGCGGAGCTCATTGAGCGGCTTCTGCATTTTGTCGGCAACGATAGCCATTATCATAGCTGCTTCCTTGTCGGAAACGTCGTAGAGCTTGACGTGTCCCGCGGAACCGGGAGCGAGCTTGGGCTGGGCAGGTACTACCTCGAGGGTGGACTGCTCCGTGCCGTTAGCCTTCATCTGAGCCTCTGCCTTAGCCTTCTCCTTTGCCTGCTTCGACTTGAAGAATGCGCCTGTGATGTACAGGAGTATCATCAGGCAGAGAAGTCCGCCGAATACTACGGCATAGCCGAATACGGCAGTTATCGCAGCGTCGCCTATCGAAATATCTTCAAGGTTGGCAAGCATTGTGTTATAGTACATACCGCTGCCTCCTTACATTTCCTCGATCGTGTAGACTGCCTCGTTCTCCTCCTGAGCCTTGCGGTCCTTGAGGAACTTGAGGGTCTGGTCGGGATAGCAGATGTAGCTCATTACGTCTTCCTCAGAGCGTGCGAGGTCGCCGAGAGCCTCCTTCGCAGCAGCGAAGTCCTCGCCGGTGCGCTTCTGGTCCTCGTCACGGCAGTCAACGGGTGTGCCGTCTGCGCCGAGCACCTTCTCTACGAGCTCTGCACTAACAGGAGCGGGAGCGATACCGTACTCGCCCTTGATGTAGTTCTTTACTTCCTTGGAGATGTTCTTGTAGCGTTCGCCGATGAGGACGTTCGTCACAGCCTGATTTCCTACCATCTGGGAAAGAGGAGTTACGAGCGGCGGGTAGCCGAGGTCAGCTCTTACAGCCGGGATCTCGAGGAGTGCTGCCTCGAACTTGTCCATTGCGTGCATATCGGTGAGGTTTGCGATCATGTTGGAGAGCATACCGCCGGGCACCTTGTATACGAGCGCCTGAGCGTCCGTGGAAAGGCTCTTGGGGTTGAGGGTGCCGTTGTCGACGTACTTCTGCTTGAGCGGCTTGAAGAAGTCGTTGACCTTGTTGATGACCTCCTCGTCAAGACCGCAGTCCATGCCGTACTGCTGGAATGCGTAGAACATAGTCTCGGTGGAGGGCTGAGATGTGCCGCCGGAGAGACATGAGGTCGCGCAGTCGATGACGTCGATACCGGACTCAACAGCCTTGGTGATAGTCATGTAAGCCATGCCGGTGGTGCAGTGTGTGTGGAGGATAAGGGGCATATCGCCTACGGCATCCTTGATGCCCTTGATGAGGTGCTCAGCCTCATAGGGAGTCATAGTGCCGGCCATGTCCTTGAGGCAGATAGTGTCGAAGCCCATGGACTGGAGCTCCTTGCACATCTCGATGTACTTGTCAACGGTATGTACGGGGCTCTGGGTGTAGGAGATACAGCCGGAAGCGATCGTTCTCTCGGTCGCGTACTTCTTTGTGGACTCGAGAGCTGTCTTTATATTGCGGAAGTCATTGAGCGCGTCGAAGATACGGATAACGTCGATACCGTTCTTGATGGAGAGCTCGATGAACTTCTCGACAACATCGTCGTGGTAGTGCTTATAGCCGAGGAGGTTCTGTCCTCTCAGGAGCATCTGGAGACGGGTATTGGGAAGGTTCTTTCTCAGGTTGCGGAGCCTCTCCCACGGATCCTCGTTGAGGTAGCGCAGGCAGGAGTCAAAGGTCGCTCCGCCCCAGCACTCTACGGAGTAGTAGCCTGCCTTGTCCATTTCCGAGAGGATACCCTCGTAGTCGGCGTAAGGCATTCTTGTTGCGATGAGCGACTGCTGCGCGTCACGCAATACGGTTTCAGTGATCTGCACTTTTTTCATGTACATCCTCCTCATATATTGTCCGCAAAGCGGAACTTTTACGCGGTACTATTTATAATGTATGCGCCGCGTGATAAAAAGTGGTCTGAAAAATAAACCATTCAAAATTAATCATACCACATCTGCAAAAAAATTTCAACCGTTTTTGAGAAATTTCCCAAAAAAATTTTCATATCCTCAGTACGCAGAAATCCATATGGAATATCGTGCAGAGTTCAACTGTGCAAGATGATTATTCTGCACAGGACATATAAAAACAATTAGTTCAATGAAATTTGTAAACATTTTTTGAACTTATTTTCCATATTGACAGTTTTATCCGCCGATGCTATAATATCCGTAGATGATAGTCAGCATATCACGGAGTTACATCACAGTATTCAGGGGGAATCAGAATGAAGAAAAGATCAGCCGCAAACCGGCTCGCAGCCACCCTCATGGCTGCCGCCGTATGTGCAGCAGGAACCGGTCTCACGGGGCTCCCGGCAGGTATCGCTGTCCCGCAGACAGCCGTCGCAGCAGCGTCGATGTCCCGCGTGAGAGTGGACATCAACAGAAACGACGGGCGCTCCGCGCTTTACGCTCCCAACGCCGAGAACTGGATCTGGGACGGAAACGCTTTCAAGACGTCCACGGGCGTCACGGTGAAGATCTCCAACGGCAGCGGCAGCGGGTCGGTGGACTGCACCAACAACAAGAAGCTCCAGAAGTACGACGGCACCACGCCATACCTCATCGCGGACGGCATTTTCAACAAGGACAACGACTCCAGCGGCGCCCTTAAAATAGAGATATCCGGTATCTCGGACGGCACCCACTCTTTCTCCGGCTGGCACGCCTGCGGCTACGGGAACGTTGACCCCAGCACCCTCAAAATTTCAGTCAACGGCTCGGTAAAGCAGACCGGTATCGCCTGCCCAAACAATGCTGCCGCCGACAATGACGCTGGTCGCTCATACGTTGAATTTTCGGGGACTTCCGCGACTATACTCATTCAGGGCGAGGGTAATAAGTCCTACAGCAATGCGTGGCTCAATGCCTTCGAGATAGACGGTGCGAGCCCTATCACAGGCATTTCCAAGGAGTCTCCCGTCGATCAGTTCCGCCACCTCAACGCTGAGGACGGTCTGAACTGGACTGCCGGCGCGGGCGCTGCCTCTCACGACGTCTACATAGGCACGGACGCCGCGGGCGTGTTCAACGCGACAAAGTCCTCTGCGGAGTATAAGGGCACTGTCACCTCCCCGCACTTCGACCTTGACGACAGCTACTCCTCCGTACCGACCTACTACTGGCGCGTGGACGAGGTCGGCCCGAACGGCACGGTCAAGGGAAATGTCTACTCCTTCCAGATAAACCGTCTCGCCTTCCCCACTGCCGAGGGCTACGGACGCTGGGCTCGCGGCGGACGCGGCGGCTCGGTCTACCACGTCACCAACCTCAATGACTCCGGCGAGGGCTCGCTCAGGTACGGTCTGGAGACAGTCACGGGTGCGAGGACTATCGTCTTCGACGTCGGAGGTATCATCGAACTGAAAAGCAAGCTGACCGTCCCCAGTACCGGCGGCGACGTCTACATCGCGGGGCAGACTGCTCCCGGGGACGGCATAACGCTCATAAACTGGGGCTTCGGTATGCTCGGCTGCGACGACGTCATCGTGCGTGATATCCGCGTGCGTCCCGGCGACAGAGGTCTCACCGGAGTCAACGATGTCTCCGACGGCATGGGACTTTCAAGCTCCAACCACTGCATCATCGACCACTGCTCGATGTCATGGGCGACCGACGAGGGATTCTCGTCGCGCTCGGCTTCAAATATCACCTTCCAGTGGAACATCATCGGCGAGTCGCTGCATGATTCTATCCACTACAACGCCGACGACCGCACCAAGACTGAAACTCACGCCTTCGCGGCGTCTGTCAGCGGAAACGTGGGCAGCTTCCACCACAATCTCCTCATCGACTGCACCGGACGCAACTGGTCCCTTGCGGGCGGCATGGAGCAGGACGCTGTCACCTACGGCGGCTACCTCGATATCCGCAACAACGTCGTTTACAACTGGCGCGACCGCACCACTGACGGCGGCGTGCGCAGGCTGAATTTCGTCAACAACTACTACAAGGCGGGCGCTTCGTCAAATACGAGCCTGCACGTCGTTTCTATCGACGGCAACGAGCTCAATACCTCCGACTGCCAGAAGATGTACGTCTCGGGCAACGTCATGACACAGACCAACGGCTCCTATATCCTCAAGTCCACTGACGACGCATGGAGCGCGGGCAAGGCTAAGTCCAGCCTCTACAACTGCACGCTCAATGACGTCAAGCTGACCGCGCCCTTCTGCGAGTCATATGTGAATACCGATTCCGCGGAGAATGCGTATACGAGAGTCATCGACAACACCTCCGGCGCGGGCGCGAATGTCCCGGCGCTCGACTACATCGACTCCCGCTACCACAAAGAGGTCACCAACGGCACCTACACCTACACCGGCAGCAGAGCGGGTCTGAAGGGTATCATCGACAGCCAGAAGGACTGCGGCGGCTACCCCACAAGCTCCACGTTCAAGGGCGCGGCCGACGGTCCGACCAGCGCCGCAAACGACACCGACCGCGACGGTATGCCCGATGTCTGGGAGACTGCTCACGGTCTCGACCCCAATAACGCTAAGGACGGAACGATAGTTTCGCTGTCCGGCGACGACTACACAAACCTCGAGATGTACCTCAATGAGCTCGCAGGCGACCCTGTCGAGTTCAACGGCGTCCCCGCAGTTGAGCCTATTTCCGCTTTCGGGACAATTCAGGCTGAGGAGTACACGAGCGAGTCCGGAACAAGGATAGAAGACGAGTCCCACGTCGCTTACATCGAGAACGGCGACTACATCTGCTTCGCGAATGTTGACTTCGGCACCGGCGCAAAGAGCTTCACGGCGAACGTCACCGGAAATGCCTCGCAGATAGAGCTCTACCTCGACAATATGTCCGGCGAGCCCGCCGCTGTCATCGACTTCACCGGCACGGGCAGCTGGAATGAGTGGGCGGAGGTCTCCGGGAATGTCCCCGAGGTGACCGGCAGGCACGCGCTGTACCTCGTTTTCAGGGGCGGCGACGGCTACCTCATGAACATCGACAGCTTCATTTTCGGCAAGGAATACCTCCCGCTCGACGGGCGTCTCATCACTTCCGTGACCTTCGCGGACGCCGGCAACCACGCGGGCTACGCTCTCTCGGACGGCGCTGAGGTCGGCTCACTGCTGTTCGGCGACCGCGCTTTCACCTACGCTTCCCTACCCGACGAGCTCGCAGGCGCGGAGCAGATACTCACTGCCTGCAATGACAAGGCTCTCACGGAAACCGCCGTACAGTTTACCGCAAATGGCGATATTTCGGTCTATGTCGCGCTCGACAGCCGTATGCCTGCCGCTCCGGAGTGGATGTCCGCATATGAGAAATCTTCCCTCACAGCGGTCAGCTCCAACGACGTGACGTTTGAGCTGTACCGGCTCGACGTCAGTGCGGGAGACAGGATCTCGCTCGGCGGTAATGGCTATGCGACGAACGTTGTGAACTATTCCGTGCTGGTTGTTCCGTATGCGGAGGAGGTCGAGACCACGACGACTACAGTCACAGAGACCACTACCACGACCGTCACCGAGAGCACGGAAACAACCTCCGCGCCGGAGGGCAGGTACCTTGCGGGCGACGCGAACGAGAACGGCGAAGTCAATATGGCGGACGCGGTGTGCATAATGCGCTCGCAGGCTGACCCCGACAACTTCTCCCTCACCGCACAGGGCAGGCTCAACGCCGACGTCATCGGCGGGGACGGCGTCACCAACAACGACGCGCTCGCGATACAGCGCTACGAGGCGGGTATCGTGACCGAGCTGCCGATTACGGGATAAATGCAGGAGACGGGACGCCGTGGGCGCCGTCCCCTACAGGATAGAATAGGTATAAAAAAGAGCACCTGTGAGGGTGCTCTTTGTTTCTGTATTAATCCTGACAGTTGAGGTGTTCTCCTTCCTGTGAGTTCCCGTCTCCCCCAAAACCGCTGTTATCAAATGGTAAACCACCGCCATCGGAGGGTGGTGTTACTGCGGGAGCTTCGGCACTGTCCTCGCTGCCGCAAGCCGCCATGCCGACTATGAAAAGTCGGACTGCACAGGCGGCGCTCGCGCATACTTACATCACTTTTTTCGCGTTCGTATCAATGCACTTTCCGCGCGGAATGTCAATAACATTGCGGAAAACTGTCACGTCCTGACTCGCCCGTGAATATAATACAGTGATAATTCATCAAGGAGGTCATTCTATGAGTGATAATTTCAGACCGCAGCCCGCGGGAGCGGTTCCCGTCAAGGTGGAGCGGGTGTTCGACAGCTGCAGCGACAAGGACTGCCTTTGCGATATCCCCGTTACCCTCACAAGCGGCGAGATACCGCCGAATATCAACATCGTGCGCAGCCGGGCGGCTTCGGTCTCGGACGTCTGCGTAAGCGTGGAGCCGGTGCCGTTCAACAAGGGCTTCTATTCGGTCGATCTGTCGTTCACGTTCTCTCTCGAGATACTCGGCTATGAAAGGTCGTGCAGCGCGCCCGTCACGCTCTCGGGTACGGCTTACGCCGCGAAAAACTGCATTCTCTACGGCAGCGATTCGAGCGTGAGGACGTTTTGCAGCGGTCATGGCGAGGAAAATGGCTGTCCCTGTCAGCCGCTCACCCCTACCCTGCCGAAGGCGTGTGTGTCGGTGCTGGAGCCAGTCATTCTCGAGACCAGGCTGACCGAGAGCTGTCCTGTACTTAACGGCGAAAAAACAGCTGCGCAGGGGCAGGTCTCGCGCGGGATAGAGGTAACTCTGGGGCTGTTCTCGGTGGTCGAGCTGACCCGTCCCGTGACGGTAATGGTGCCGACCCTCGACTACCGCATACCACGCAAGGAGTGCTGCAGCGACTCCGATTCGCCGTGCGAGGCGTTCGGCAGGCTGAAATTCCCTGAGGAGGAGTTCTCGCCCGCTGCGCTGACCGACTGCAGCTGCGGTGATGTCCCGTTCGAGGCTTCGCAGGGGTGACCGACGTCCCATGAGACGCAGAAGGCGCCGCAGACCTACTTCCAGAGCAGCGGCGGGCGCTGTGATACTTATTGTGGTAGTCGTGCTGCTGATAGTTTCGCTCGTCCGCCTCGACCGGGCTGTACGTCCGGCAGCGGTCATGCAGGCAGAGAACTTCGCGAAAATGCAGGCGAATGAAGCTATCGGGAGCGCGGTCGCGGAGTACCTCGCGGATCACCGGTATGAGTACTGCGACTTCGCGGCGGTGCTTTACGATGAGAGCGGGCGGGCGGTCTCTGTGGAGGCGCTGCCCGTGAACATCAACCGGGTGCAGTCGGAGCTGACCGTGCTGATAAACCGGCGTCTGCGGGAGTCCGGGGGCAGCTCTGCGGAGATAGCGCTCGGCTCGCTGACAGGGTCATACCTGCTCGCGGGGAAGGGGCCGAGGGTGAGGGTGAGGGTCTGCCCTGCTGACAGCTGCGTGGTCAGGCTGAAAAGCACGTTCTCACAGGCGGGCATCAACCAGACCTGCCACTGTATCTACGCGGAAGTGACAGCTGAGGTGACTTCGTCGCTGCCGCTGTACAGCTTCAGCACGGAGGTCTGCTTCGATTTTCTGCTTGCGGAGAGCGTGATCGTGGGAGATGTCCCCGAGATATCGAGGTATGCGTGGAACGAAAAATAACGGGACTCTGAGTGAGTCCCGTTTGTTTTATTATTCAGTTTCTACGCCGTCGGAGACCGTCTCGGGGACAGGCTCATCCTCGGGAGTATCCTGCTCTGCTCCGGGTGTTTCCTGTGCGGGCTCGGACTGCTCCTGTTCCGCATCTTGGCTTTCAGCTGCGGGCTCAGGCTCCGGCTTCCTGACTATGCCAAGCGCAAGGAAGAAGAAGAAATACGGCGCGGTGCTGTAGAGCGTCAGTCCGAAGAACGCGGATACGAAGTATCCGAACGCCGCCGTAAGGCAGGCAAGCGTCGGAGTGTCGAAGTGGGCGCGGTTCTTTATCGCCTTGATATAGACCGCGAAAACTCCCGCAACGTAGAATATCGACGTCGGTATGCCGAACCACCCAGCGTACTGGAGTATCTCGTTATGGGTGCGGACTATCTCGGTGTGCAGGTCGAACATCATACGGCGGCTGAACATACTCGACCCCTGTCCGAGCAGCGGCTTCTCCTTGATGAGCTGGATAGTCTCCATCCAGAGCTTCCAGCGTCCTGTGCCGGCTTCGCCTGCATCGCCGTCTGAGGCGGCGATCGATCCGACGTCGGAGTAGAGCTTCAGGAAGTTGGAAAGGATAGTCGATTCAAAGAACGAGCAGAATATGCTGACTGCTATGAAGCCGAGCAGCGGCATGAAGAGCAGCACGCTGAATCTTCCGTCGATGATCCTTGAAGCTATGATGATGAATATCAGACCCGTCAGCACAGCGAGGTAGCAGCCGAAGGTGTTGTTCACCACGAGGATATAGGAGTTGAACAGGAAGCACAGCGCGTAGATGTACTTCGCAAGCGAGCCCTTCTGGCGGATAAACATGACCGCACAGAGAAGTATGCCCATGGTGAGATAGTAGCCGTAGTAATTGAACTGGTTGAATACTATGCCTATCCCCTCTGTTTCTTTGAACTGACGTATCGGGGAGACATAATACGCATACATCGCGATGAAGCCCATAATGGTGAACACTGCGATGTACAGATTCACGGCGATGAGCTTATAGCGCTCCTCCTTTATCATCGAAGCACAGACAAAAAAGACCAGTCCGTATGTGACAAACGAGAGTGCGTTCTCATGGAGCAGTATGCCGTGGATATGCCAGTCCCAGAAGCTCAGTCCGCGCAGCAGGCACGAGAGCACGATATACAGCGCGAACAGCGCCATCAGCACCTGCGGGATATGGTCGCGCAGGATTTTTTTTATGCTCTTTTTTTCCCTGACTATCCCGCGTATCATTATGATGAGCGATATCAGACCTATGGCACGCGCGTATTCGGTTATGTAGTCGATGACGTGCGGAAAGAAGAGCTTTTCATCGGGCGCGAACAGCTTCCAAATGAATGTATACAGCGGGGACAGCGTTATCAGTATCAGCGCTGAAAACATCATGAACTTCAGCCGCTCCCATGTGAATATGCGTATGAACCATTTATAGAGCCACAGGAATATCTTCTTGAAAATTCTCCCCGGATGTACTTCTTTAGTTAGTGTGCTCCTGACATCAGCCAAGACGTCACCCCCTTAGCTGTTTTTATCTACCTCGTGGAACTTTTTGAGGTTGCCTATTTTTTCGTTGCGCTCGTCGAGGACTCTCTCGACGTCCGACCAGTCAAGACCCTGATTTGCGCAAAGCACCATAACGTGGTACAGCAGGTCGTTGATCTCGTTCATGAGCTCGTCGTTGTCGCCGTTCTTTGCTGCGATGACGGTCTCAGTCGCCTCCTCGCCGACCTTCTTGCATATCTTGTCCACGCCCTTCTCGAAGAGGTAGCAGGTGTAGGAATTCTCAGCGGCGGTGCCGTTCTCGAACTGCTTCTTTCTCTCCTTGATGACTTCAAAAATCTCCTGATAAACTGTCATATCAATTCTCCTTTATCACTTATTCTCCGGGACGCCGTCCCCTGCATCTGAGCTGTCGTATATCTCATTGAAGAAGCAGCTGTAGCTGCCGGTGTGGCAGGCTGCCCCGGTCTGCTCGACGTTAACGAGCAGTGTGTCATTGTCGCAGTCGCCGTAAATGGAAACCACCCTCTGGACGTGACCGCTGGTAGCGCCCTTGTTCCAGTACTCCTGCCGCGACCTGCTCCAGAACCATGTGTAGCCGGTCTCGAGTGTCTTTTTAAGGCTCTCCTTGTTCATGTAGGCGAGCATGAGAACTGTTTTTGTGTTGACCTCGTAGCATATCGCGGGGATAAGCTCGCTCTTCACGAAGAACTTATCGAGGTCGTTCATATTTATCTTTACCATGTGTACCTCCTCACGTCCACAGCGATGTTATGAACATCGGCGTGCTGACGTCAGACTTTGTGAAACCGCAGTTCTCGTAGAAATGCAGCTCGTCGTTGTATGCGATGACCGCGATGCGCAGGTAGTTCCTGTAGTGCTTCTTGACCATATCCACGAGCGTGCGCCCGACGGTCTGACCGTGGTAATCGGGGTCAACGAGCAGATAGTGGACGTATGCAGTCATGACGCCGTCGTCCATAACGCATATCATGCCTATCAGCTTTTCGCCGTCCCATGCGGTGTAGACGGTCTCGAACTTCTTCATCGCCAGTCTCAGCTTGCCGGGGAAGTGTCCCGACGACCAGTCCACCGAGAGGAAGAGCCGCTCGAGCTCCTTTTCCGTGAATTCGTGCGTGTCTTTATATTCGATCATAGTCTATCCACCATTCCGGCGTGATCTCGCCAAGTGTTATTACTTTGCCCGCGCTGTAGTCGAGCATGATCTCGATGTCCTTGTAGCTGTCCGGCATGAGTTGTACCATGAGCTCGCGGCAGGCTCCGCAGGGAGCACCCTTGCCCTCGACAGGCGGTATGCACAGCACCCGCGCTATCTCGTTCTCGCCGGCTGTTATCATGCTGAATATCGCGTTCCGCTCAGCACAGATACCGAGCGTGGAGCAGGTGTCGATACACACGCCGGTATATATTTTCCCCGACTTGCTCAGCACAGCCGCGGAGACCTCCCCTGCTGTGACATAATCCGAAATGCGCCGCGCGTTCAGTACAGCCTTTGCCGCCGCGTACATTTCCTGCCATGTTTTGTCCACAGCTTACCTCACTATGACGCCCTTGCCGCGGCAATAGTCCTTGACCTGTCCCACCGTCAGCTCGCGGAAGTGGAACAGCGACGCCGCAAGCGCAGCAGTCGCGCCGGTCTTCTCGAAGACCTCGTAGAAGTCGTTTATCTTACCCGCTCCGCCGCTCGCGATGACCGGTATGGAGCAGTTGTCGCAGACAGCCTTCAGCATGGGGATATCGAAGCCCTCCTTGGTGCCGTCAGCGTCTATCGAATTCAGGCATATCTCGCCCGCGCCGAGCTTTTCGATAGTGTGTACCCAGTCGATGAGATCGAGACCCATATCGACTCTTCCGCCGTTGATATAGACCGTCCATTTATTGTCGGCGATCTTCTTGGCGTCGATCCCAACGCATATGCACTGGCTGCCGAAGATGTCCGCGCCGTCCTTGATGAGCTGCGGGTTCTTCACTGCCTGTGAGTTCACGGAGACCTTGTCCGCGCCCGCACGCAGGGTCTCGCGGATATCGTCAACGGACTTGATACCGCCGCCGACAGTCAGCGGGACGAATACCTTCTTCGCAGTCTCGCGGACTACGTCGAGGAAGACTCCCCTGCCCTCGTAGGACGCGGTGATGTCGTAGAAGACTATCTCGTCAGCGCGCTGTTTGTTGTACTCTATCGCGCACTCTACGGGGTCGCCGACGTCGCGGACACCCTCGAAGTTTACTCCCTTTACGACCTTGCCGTCGCGCACGTCAAGGCACGGGATTATTCTTTTTGCAAGCATATCACACCTCGTTTTCTCTTGTCAGAACAGCTTGTATTTCAGCATCAGCAGGGCTGCCATGACAGCGAAGCCAAGCATTGCCTTGCCGGTCTTTTTGGTCATTTCGACCGCATTCGGGTCGTCGCGCATATCCTCTCTGATGAGCTTTTCGGGCATAGTCATCAGGACGATACCTAATGTGACTAATCCAATCAGCGCAATTGTTCCTATCATTATCTGCACCTCTGTTAAATCAGTGATTTTCTTTTTTCTATTACCATGTGACACCGGTCCCATGTCTCGTTCTCATATGTGAAAGCGCCTGCGTCGTTGCCGCAGTATGTGAAGCCCAATCCCTCGTAGCAGCGCCTTGCGCCGTCATTGACCGAGAGCACGCAGAGCCTCACTCTGTCCGCGCCATCCGCGAATGCTTTTTCCAGCGCGAGCCGGAGCATTTCCCTGCCATAGCCTCTGCAGCGGCGCTGAGGGTCTATCATCACGAATTTCAGCATGCCCTCGTTCGTGTCGCCGTTCAGCGAGTAACAGAAAAAGCCCACCGGTCTCCCGTCCGGTTCAGCTGCGATGTATGGTACGTCGCCGCAGCGGACTGCAATGTCGTCCAGCATACGGTCGAAGTCACCGCGCTCAATCGGGAACTTAGTTCTCCCCGCGCACCAAAGAGCGTGCTCGCGGGGGTGAGTTATCCATTTGCTGATGATATCAAGATCACGGCTCGGGGCATACGGTCTCAGTGTCAGGTCAGCCCTCTGCATACTCAACGGCCTCGCGCAGGTCAAGGGTGCCCTTGTAAATGGACTTGCCGCAGATCGTGCCGTAGAGACCCATTTCCTTGCAGGCGATGATGTCCTCCATGGTCTTCACGCCGCCCGAAGCAACGATGTCCGCGCGTCCCTTTACGGCTTCATTCAGCGCGGAGAGCTGCTCGCGGTTGACGCCGGAAAGCGTGCCGTCCTTGGAAATATCGGTGAAAATAAAGTACCGCACGCCTGCGTCTATCATCTTGTTCGCGAGGTCGATGTAGTGGACGTCCGAGCTCTCGAGCCAGCCCTCGGTCGCGACCATTTCGTTCATAGCGTCTATCCCTACGACGATCTTCTCGCTGCCGAAGCGCTCGACAGCGTCGCACACGAGCTTAGGGTCTTTGAGTGCAACGGAGCCCAGTATCACGCGGGTTATGCCCATTTCAAGGTACTCGCGTATCGTTTCTAAACTGCGTATGCCGCCGCCGACCTCGACCTTCAGGCCGGTCTTTTCGGCGACGTCTGTGTATATCTTCGTATTGACGGGACGTCCCTCCTTGGCGCCGTCGAGGTCTACCATGTGTATCCACGACGCACCCGCTGCCTCGAAGCTCCTTGCGGTCTCGAGGTAGTCGCTCGCAACTCGCTCAACGGTCGAAAAATCGCCCTTGAAGAGCCGCACGCAGTTGCCGTCCTTAATGTCTATCGCAGGAAATATTATCATGCGTTTTCTCCTTTGCTTTTTATAGTGAACGTCAAAAGGTTTTGTCGTTTGCTATATGAGCTCGAGCAGAGGGGCGAGGTACTTCCGGTCGGTCCAGTCGCACTTCTTGTCCTTCGCTTCATAGAAGGGCTTCTCCCACGCCTTCATGGTCGCGGGGTCCTTCTTTTCGAGCATTTTTATGTACATCCGGCACATCGTCCGGTCGCCGAAGTTCATAGCGTTCAGATCCCACATTCCCTGAAAATAGAACAGCGGGAGCCCGGACAGCTGTTCCTTCAGGTTCTTGTTCCTTATCCCGCGCACCAGCTCCTCGTCGTAGGGAGCCGCGCCGCAGCAGTAGACGATGACCTTCTTTCCGGCAAGGGCTGCGTAGTTCTTTTTCAGAAAGGCTATCCCCGATATCGAGGAGGCGTAAACTCCCCCGCCGATGATGACGGTGTCGTGCTTCGCGACCTCGTTGATGTCGGCGTTCTTTGTGTCGATCACCTTGAAGCCGGTCTCCTCGGAGAGCCATTCTGCGTACTTTGCGGAGCCGCCGTACTTGGAGCGGCAGAGAATTATCCCACTCATTTTCTTACCTCGTTCAGTTTTGAAATTATTGTTGCGTATGCTGATGTCCAGTCCCTCTGCGGATCCGTGATGACGATGCTGTCGATGTCCAGCCCGGCGAGTATAGTGAGCTCGCGTCGCTGACGTTCTTCAAGTGCCGAGATATAGCCGTCGAAGCCGCTCAGGGAGTGCTGTCTGCCGTATGCGCCGCAGCAGTGATAGTCGATGACGGCGCTGAGCCATTCGTCGCCTCGCTCGGCGAGAGCAGCCTCGATGCTGCTGCGGATATCGGTGTTTTTAAGATACACGACTGTCGGCTGAAGAGGCTCGATGATGTCGCATATCTCGCCGATGTACGCCGCGGAGACGTCCGTGCTGAAGCCGAAGCGCATCATGGTCTCGCACATCGGGTTTTGCAAAATGACGCAGTTGAAAACGCAGCTGCCGCCGCAGTTTTCGGTGAATCTCCGCCATTTGTCGAGCATTACCGGGCGCTCTGTCTCCCACGGAAGGAAGTCGTATACCTTGTGCCGGAGGAGCTTGTCGAAGAGCTCCCCGCTGAACTGCGAGAGGCTCACTACGAAGCCCCCGCACCTGTTTTCGGCGGCGGAGAGTATCTGCCTCTGCTCCGGGCGCGAGAACTCGGTCATGTCGTCCACGGTCAGGAAGGCGTGAGATTCGTAGTCCGCAGGGTGGTCGCCGGTGCCCTCGTCAACAAACGTGTACCCCAGCTTTTCCGCTATATACCGGGCTGTGGTACTCTTTCCAGAGCACGGCAGTCCCTCCGCTATTATAAGTCGGCTCACCTGATAAGTCCCGCGAAGCTGCTGAGTATCCTCAGTCCCGTATCTCCCGATTTTTCGGGGTGGAACTGTGCACCGTAAACGTACTTGCCGTCGTATACGAGCGCGGGGACACGTCCGCCGTACTCGCTGTACGCCGCGATATATCTGTCATCGCAGTGCGCCTTGTAGGAGTGGACGAAGTAAACGTACTCGTCGTCGCCCACGTTCTCAAGGAGCGGGCAGGAGTTCAGCTTTTCGAGCTTGTTCCAGCCCATGTGCGGGATTATAAGGTCGGGCTCCTCCATTTTGCGGACGCTGCCCGGGATAAGTCCCAGACCGTCGCACTCCCCGAACTCATAGCCCTTCTCGAAGATGAGCTGCATTCCGAGACATATCCCGAGGAACGGCTTGCGCGCCGCCTCTTCTTTTATTACGTCCACGAGCCCGGACTTGCTGAGCATTTCCATTGCCGCAGGGAACGCTCCCACCCCGGGGAGTATAACTGCGTCGGCGCTGCGGACTGACTCTTCGTCCTTCACGAGCGCACTTTCAAGTCCGAGGTGGTCGAGCGCGTTCTTCACACTGAAGATGTTGCCCGCGCCGTAGTCGATTATCGCGATCATCAGAGAACTCCCTTCGTGGAGAGGGTCGAGCCGTCGGAATTGTACGCAACAGCCGCCTTCATGGCGTGTGCCACAGCCTTGTATACAGCCTCGCACTTGTGGTGATCGTTGGTGCCGTAGAGCGAATTGATGTGCAGGGTGATACCCGCATTGAAGGCGAACGCGCGGAAGAATTCTTCCGTCATGCAGAGGTCGTAGTCCCCGCAGCTCTGGTTCGTGAACTCACAGTTGAACACGAGATACGGACGGTTGCTGATGTCGAGGCTCGCTGCTGCGAGGGCCTCGTCCATGGGGATATAGGCTGTGCCGTAACGGACTATGCCCGACTTATCGCCGAGCGCCTTGCTCAGAGCCTGTCCGAGCGCAATACCTGTGTCCTCGATAGTGTGGTGACAGTCCACCTCGATATCGCCCTTGACCTTTATGTCCATGCTGATACCGCTATGTACGGAAAGCGCCGTGAGCATATGGTCGAAGAAGCCTATTCCCGTGGAAACAGAAGCCTGTCCTCTGCCGTCGAGCGTGAGCTTTACCGAGATATCGGTCTCCTTTGTCATGCGCTCGACTGCGCCTGTGCGTAACTCGTCATTCATGCTATGACCTCCTTCAGTGCTGCGGTGAGCTTGTCCATTTCGGCAGGCGTGCCGATCGAGATACGCAGGTAGTCGCGTATGATCGGCTTGTCCCACCAGCGGACGAAGATACCGCGCTTTTTCAGTTCTGTGAACACCTCGCCCGCCGGCTTTTCCGGGGGCTTGGCGAAGATGAAATTGCTCTTTGAATCCGGGAACGTGAAGCCCATGTCCGCGAGGGTCTTCTTCGTTTCCTCGCGCGTTGCGATTATCTTCCCGACGGTCTCCTCGAAGTACGCCTTATCGCGCATCGCAGCCGCTCCGCAGAGCTGTGTGACTGTGTTCATCGTGTAGGAATTTATCGAGAATTTCACGTCGTTCATGTACTTTATCAGCTTCTCGCTGCCCATTGCGAAGCCTATCCTCATGCCAGCCATCGAGCGTGACTTCGAATAGGTCTGTATCACGAGGAGATTATCGTACTTTCCGATGAGCGGGAGCACGCTCTCGCCGCCGAAGTCGATGTACGCCTCGTCTATCATCACCACGGAATCCGGGTTCGCGCGGACTATACTCTCGATAGTCTCCACGGACTCGAGCACGCCTGTGGGAGCGTTCGGGTTCGGGAAGATGATGCCGCCGTTCGGCTGCATATAGTCCTGCGGGTCGATAGTGAGGTCTGCGCGGAGGGGCTTGGTCTCGTAGGGTATGCGGTAGACGTCCGCCCAGACGTCGTAGAACGAGTAGGTGATGTCAGGGAAGAATACTGGCTTGCCGGTGTTGAAGAAGGTCAGGAACGCCATTGCTATGACGTCGTCAGACCCCACTCCCACGAACACCTGCGACTTTTGCAGTCCGTAGTTCTCAGCGATAGCCGAAACGAGCACGTCAGCGTCCGGGTCGGGATAGAGGCGCATACGGGCGCACTCGAAGCTGTCGAGTATCGCGCGCACCTCCGGCGCGGGAGGGTATGGGTTCTCGTTGGTGTTGAGCTTCACGACGTTTGTGTCCTTGGGCTGCTCGCCGGGGACGTAGGGCACTACCCTGCGCACGCCGCGCTCCCAGTTTCCTGTGGCTGGCATATCTATCTCTCCTTGCTTTCATTTATCGTTCATTACTATGAAGCCGTCCGCCTCGCAGAAGCCGTTGTGGGCGTACCAGCCGGCGGCGTCCTCCATGCGTCCTGTGACGAGGTATGTCCCGCCAGTGACGCCTTCCTCCGCGAGCTTCTCTCTGAGCGCTCCGAGGAGTGCTGTGCCGTACCCCTTGCCGCGCTCGGGCTCTGCAACGCAGAACTCCTGTATCTGGAACTCCGCACCGCTGTGGTGATACTCCTTCTGTCCGAAGATGAAGCCCTTCAGCACGCCCGCGTCACAGAGCTCGAGCCCTATGAAGGTCGGTGCGGACATCATCGCGCCGATACGTTTTTCGGCAGCTTCCGGCGTCCACGGCTCGCTCCACGGTGCAGCGCTGAACGCTCCCGCATACAGCTCAGAGTATCCAGTCAGCCGCTCCGGCGACATCGGAGCTATCACACGCTCGTCTCCGCATTTATCCATTATTCAAAACGCACCTTTATTGCGTTCGCGTGAGCTGTCAGACCCTCGCGCTCTGCGATGAGGACGATGTCGTCCTTCGCGCTGCGGAGAGCGTCCTCGGTGTAGTAGGTGTAAGCCATGCGCTTGGTGAAGCTCGCAACGCCGAGCGGCGAGAAGAATCTCGCTGTGCCGCTGGTCGGGAGGACGTGGTTGGGTCCTGCGTAGTAGTCACCGAGCGGCTCGGAGGCGTAATTGCCGAGGAACACGGAGCCCGCATTCTCGATGCTGCCGAGGAGCTCCATAGGGTTCTCCATGAGCACCTCAAGGTGCTCGGGAGCTATCTCATTTGCCAGTTCTACGCACTGTGCACGGTCCTTGGCAATGATGACCGCACCGTAGTCCGCGAGGGACTTCTCGATTATCTCCCTGCGGGAAAGGTACTGCTTCTGACGGTCTATCTCAGCGAGGGTAGCGTCCGCGAGAGCCTCGCTGGTCGTCACCATAATAGCCGAGGCAAGGACGTCGTGCTCCGCCTGAGACATGAGGTCAGCCGCCGCGAACTTGGGATCTGCGGTGTCGTCCGCGATGACAAGTATCTCGCTCGGACCGGCTATCATGTCGATGTCCACAACGCCGTAGAGCAGCTTCTTAGCCGTCGCGACGTAGATGTTTCCGGGACCTACTATCTTGTCGCACTTCGGGATCTCCTCAGTGCCGTAAGCGAGCGCCGCGATAGCCTGTGCGCCGCCGGAAAGGAACACGCGGTCAACGCCGCATATCGCGGCTGCCACGAGGATATCCTTGTTAGGAGTGCCGTCCTTCAAAGGAGGCGTCACCATGACGATCTCCTTGACGCCGGCGATCTTCGCGGGGATAGCGTTCATCAGCACGCTCGACGGATATGCCGCCGTGCCGCCGGGAACATAAAGTCCCACGCGGGAAAGTCCGCGCACCTTCTGTCCCATGATACAGCCGTCAGCCTTTGCGTTGATGAAGCCCTGCTCCACCTGACGGTTGTGGAAGTCGGCGATGTTCTCCTGAGCATTGAGGAGAGCGTCCACGAAGTCCTGATCTGCCTCGGTGAGGGCGTCGTTGATGACCTCGCGGGGCACCTCATAGTACTGCGGGAGATTTCCGTCGAATTTGAGGGTGTAGTTCTTTACTGCCGTGTCACCGTTGAGACGGACGTCCTCGATTATCGCGGAGACTGTCTCGGTGACTTTTTTATTGGTCTCGCCGGCTCTCCTGCCGAGCTCCGCAAGGAACTCGCGCTCAGCCGTGCCGTTTGCATATATCTTCTTCATCACAGATTCTCCTCTATCATTTTGATGAGCCGCTCTATCTCAGCCTGACGCATCTTCAGGCTGACCGTGTTCGCGATGAGACGTGCCGAAATGGGAGCTACGTCCTCGATGACCTCGAGCCCGTTTTCCTTGAGCGTCGTGCCGGTCTCGACGATGTCAACTATGCCGTCAGCGAGCTCGAGCAGCGGTGCGAGCTCCACGGAGCCCTCTATCTTGACGATGTCAACGTCCATGCCCTTCTTCTCGAAGAAGGTGCGGGCTACGTTGGGATACTTGGTCGCGATGGTCTTGACGCCGTAGCCGCTGTAGAAGTCGCAGCCCTTCTTTGCCGCGAGGGCGAATTTGCAGCGTCCGAAGCCGAGGTCAACGAGCTCGAAGAACTTGCCGCGCATTTCCATTATAGTGTCCTTGCCGACCACGCCCATGTCGCACACGCCGTGCTCGACGTAGGTGATGACGTCGTTCGCCTTAGCGAGGACTACCTCAAGGTTCGCATCCGGAACGGGAAGAATGAGCTTCCTGCCCTTTTCGCGGACTGCCGTGCAGTCGAAGCCGAGCTTTTCGAGGAGCCCGACTGTGTCCTTTTCAAGTCTGCCCTTTGTCAGAGCCATTCTTATAGGTCTGCTCATTCCTGATCCTCCTTACCGTCGCTGTCTATGACAACGACCTTGGCTATGCGCTTCTCGCGGGCGTAGGCTCTCACGGATTCTATGTCGTCGAAGAGAGCATTCTCGACGATGAGCCCCTGTGCGCGGAGCTCCTGTGCAGCCTTGAGTGCCGCGACCTCGCAGCCCTCCTCCGCAAAAACGATAGCGTCTGCTGCGGGTACCTCCGGAAGGGCGCCGTTCTTCTCTATCACCTTAGAAACGCCGTTGACGTTCACTGCAAAGCCGATAGCGGGGACGTCATAGCCGAACTCTGAGATGAGATGGTCGTAGCGTCCGCCGGAGAGGACTTCCTCGCCGTGTCCCTGTAAATAGCCCTTTATGATAAGTCCTGTGTAGTAGTCAGTCTTGTTTACGAGCCCGAGATCGACCGTTACTGTGCCGTTTTCGCCGCAGAGCTGGGCTGCGTCAGCGTAGATGCTGCGGAGCTCGTCGAGGAGACGCTTGATGTGCTCGTCGGGCATGAGTTCCTCTGCGCGCTCGAATACTTCCTCGCCGCCGAAAAGTGCGGGGAGCTTCTTCAGGGCAGCGGTGGTCGAGCTGCTGCCGATAGAATCGAGGAGGTCGTTCAGTGCGGGGAAGTTCTTGTTCTCGATAAGGCGGCGGATACGCTCCTTGACCTTATCCGGCGCGTCGAGACGGCTCACGAGCTCCTTGAAAATGCCGATATGTCCTATCTCGAGGGAGTAGCTCATGCCGAAGGAGCTGAGCGAATCGACCGCTGCCGCGATGACCTCGAGGTCAGCCATTCTGAGATCCGAGCCGATGAGCTCGATACCGGTCTGGCGTATCTCGTCGCTGCGACCCTTGAGGGCAGCCTCGGTGGTGTAGATAGTCTGGTCATAGCAGAGCTTCAGCGGGAGCGCTGCGTCGCGGAGGCGTGTCGCTGCAACTCGCGCGATGGGCATGGTGGAGTCGGGTCTCATGACGAGGAGACGCCCCTTGCTGTCGGTGAGCTTATAGAGGTTCTCCTGCGGGAAATAGCGGGAATTGAGGCTGAAAACGTCGAAGAATTCAAGCCCGGGAGTTATCATCTCGCTGTAGCCGCGGCTCCTGTAGATACCGAGGAGCGTGTTCTCGATGCTCCTTCTGAGAAGGCACTCGCCGAAGAGAAGATCCTTCGTGCCCTCGGGTGTGATAAGGTCGTAGTTTTTCATATGTAACCTCCTGGTATAGGTCTGGGTTTCGCTTTAGTCTGCTAACATGATAATATGATAACATATTACTAAAGCGAAGTCAAGTCAAAAGAAAGACATCTGCGAAGATTCGGGAAGATCACCAAAGGCTCCTATGGTTTTCAACAGGTCGATTGTTGTTTTTGACGCACCGCTCACCTGCTGGAATTCCTCCACGGAGATGAAGCCGCCCTTCTGCGCAGCCTCGTAAATGCCCTGTGCTGCGTTCTCTCCGACGCCGCTCATCGCCGAGAACGGTATCCTGAGCTTGCCGTCCTCTACGAGGTAGTCCACCGCGTGCGACTTGAACAGGTCTATCGGCAGGAACTCGTACCCGCGGGCGAGCATCTCGTTCGTGATGAGGAGTATGTCGTAGAGGTCGCTCTCCTTCTTGCTGCGGTCGTTGCCAAGCTCGCGGAGCTCCTCCAGTCTTGCGCGTACCGCTGCCCTGCCCTTTACGGCGAGCTCTGCGTCGAAGTCCTCGCCGCGGACGGAGAAGTACGTCGCGTAGTATTCGAGCGGCATATGCAGCTTGAACCAGCCGAGCTTTATCGCTGCGATGACGTAAGCCGCCGCGTGCGCCTTCGGGAACATATACTTGATCTTCAGGCAGCTCTCGATGTACCACTCGGGGACGTCGTGGTCGCGGAGCATCTGTATGCGCTCCGGCGTGAAGGTCTTGGGGGCTTTTCCCTTACGGGTGTCCTCCATTATCTGGAATGCCTGCTTCGGCTCTACGCCTTTATAAAGCAGATAGGTCATGATACTGTCTCGCGTTCCGATAACTTCGGAAATGGTGCAGACGCCCTGATCTATGAGGTCTTTCGCATTGCCGAGCCAAACGTCGGTACCGTGCGACAGTCCAGAAATCTGGAGAAAGTCGCTGAACTTGGTGGGCTTGGCGTCGAGGAGCATCTGTATGGTGAAGCCCGTGCCCATTTCGGGAATGCCGAGGCTTCCGGTCTTGCAGAAAATGTCGTCAGGCGTCACGCCGAGCACCGAGCAGTCGGTGCACATCTTTATGACGTCGGGGTCGGACGTGGGGACGTCCTTTATCTTCATTCCCGTGAGGTCCTCGAGGTGCTTGTAGAGCGTGGGGACAACGTGTCCGAGCTCGTCGAGCTTGAGGATAGTATCGTGCAGGGAGTGGAAGTCGAAGTGGGTGGTGATGATGTCGGAGTCCGCGGAGTCAGCAGGGTGCTGAACGGGGGTGAAGTCGTACACCTCGTAGTCCGACGGCACGACGACCATTCCGCCGGGGTGCTGGCCGGTCGTTCGCTTAATGCCTGTACAGCCTATGGCAAGGCGGTTCATTTCCGCGGCATTCAGCGTGATACCGTTATCCTCGCAGTACTTCTTGACGTAGCCGAAGGCGGTCTTGTCCTGCACGCCGGAGATAGTCCCCGCCTTGAAGACGTTGGTTTTTCCGAACAGGTCCTCCGTATAGCGGTGCGCCCAGAATTGGTACTCGCCGGAGAAGTTGAGGTCGATATCAGGCGCTTTGTCGCCGTCGAAGCCGAGGAAGGTCTCGAAGGGGATATCGTGTCCCTCGCGGAGCATATCCTTGCCGCAGTCGGGGCATTTCTTCGCGGGGAGGTCGAAGCCGGAGCCGTACTTTCCGTCCAGCAGGAACTCGCTGTGCTTGCAGTTCGGGCAGATGTAGTGCGGCGGGAGCGGATTTACCTCGGAGATTCCCGCCATTGACGCCACGAACGACGAGCCGACGGATCCACGCGAGCCGACAAGGTAGCCGTGCTCCTCGGAGTTCCACACGAGCTTCTGCGCAATGATGTACAGCACCGAGAAGCCGTGCTTGATAATGGACGAGAGCTCCCTGTTCAGGCGCTTCTCGACGAGCTCCGGGAGCGGGTCGCCGTAGATCTCGCGGGCGCGGTCGTTGGTTATGCGGGTGAGCTCCTCCTCAGCGCCGTCGATAGTCGGGGTGAAGGTGCCCTTGGGGATAGGTCTGACGACCTCGATCATGTCGGCGATGGCGTTGGTGTTGGTGATGACGACCTCCTTCGCCTTCTCCTCGCCGAGATACGCGAACTCAGCGAGCATCTCCTCCGTGGTGCGGAAGTAGAGCGGCGCCTGATTTTCGGCGTCCTTGAAGCCCATTGTCGCGAGGATTATCTTGCGGTAGATCGCGTCCTTGGGATCGATGAAGTGTACGTCGCAGGTCGCGCAGACCGGTATCCCGAGCCTGTCGCCGAGCGCAACAATACGGCGGTTGTAGTCGCGCAGCTCCTCGTCGTCCTCAGCGGTGCCCTCGCGCACCATGAATTCGTTGTTCGCTATGGGCTGTATCTCGAGGTAGTCGTAGAACTTAGCCAGCTCCTCGATCTTGTTTTCGGACTGCTTCGCGACCATTGCCTGGAACAGCTCGCCCGCCTCGCAGGCGCTTCCGAAGATGAGTCCCTCGCGGTGCTCGAGCAGCACGGACTTGGGTATGAGCGGCTTTTTGTAGAAGTAGTCAAGGTTGCTCTTCGAGACGAGCTTGTAGAGGTTTTTCAGTCCCGCCTGATTGCGCACGAGGATTATCTGGTGGTAGCTTTTCAGCTTCTTCACGTCGATATCCGCGACCTTGGAATTGATGTCGCTGAGGGTCTTGACGTCCTTTTCGCCGACGAGGCGTCCGATGAGCTCGATGTATATTTTCGCGAGCATGAGGGCGTCGTCGGAGGCGTGGTGGTGGTCGAACTTGCCGAGCTTTAGCGTCTTCGCCACGAGATTGAGCTTATGGCGTCCCATTTCGGGCAGCATAGCCTGACACAGCACCAGCGTGTCTATCCAGTTGTAGTCGAAATCTATGTTATGGCGCTTGCATACCTCGTTGATGAAGGTGGTATCGAAGTTCGCATTGTGCGCCGCGAGCACGGGCCTGTCTCCGCAGAATTCCATGAATTTGCGGACTGCCTCGTCCTCGGGCGGAGCGCCCATGACGTCCGCGTCGCTTATGCCGGTGAGCTCAGTTATCTTCTCGGGGATATGCTTGCCAGGGTTGACTTTGGTATTGAAGCTGTCCACGACCTGAAGGTTTTTCAGCTTTACAGCGCCTATCTCGGTGAGGCGGTCGTTGGCGAAGCTGAGTCCCGTGGTCTCGACGTCGAAAACGATGATCTCGTCGTTCACGGAGCGTGAGTCGGGCTTCTTGACGATGAGCGGGCGGTCGAGGTCGTTAACGACATAAGCCTCGCAGCCGTAGATAGCCTTGAAGTCCTTGGGCATATTGTACATCGCGTCCGGGAAAGCCTGCACGCAGCCGTGGTCGGTTATCGCCATTGCAGGATGCCCCCACGAGGCCGCGCGGTTTATCAGCGTGACAACGTCCGTCACTGCGTCCATCGCGGACATATTAGTGTGACAGTGCAGCTCGACGCGCTTCTCGGGGTAGTTGTCCATTTTGGGAATACGCTTGACGCTTATCAGTGAGGACGGAGTGAGCACGATGTCGCGCGCGTACTGGTCGTAGTCGAGCTTGCCCGCGGCGAGGAGGGTCGCGCCCTTCTTCACGGAGGCGAGCTTCATCTCCTCTATCTCCTCGTTCTTGCCGAATATCTTGAGCTTTATCGAGCCGCTGTAGTCAGTGATGTCGAAGGTCACAACGGTCTTTTCGTTGCGGAGCTCCTTGACCTCGGAGGCAAAGACGTCGCCCACTATGACCGTGCGCTCGCCGAGGAACTGTATGGCCTCGGAAATGGGGACGGGCTTCTCGCGGATAGCCTTGCCCTTGATTATCTGTGCGCTCTCGGGGTCGAAGCCGGTGTCGAGGGAGGTGATGTCAACAGACCTCGTCGGGACTGCCGCTGCGGCAGCCTCACGGAGCTGCTCCTCCTCGGACTTCTCCGGCACGAGCTGGTCGCTGTAGTCGGGGAGCTCAGCCTCGAGCCGCTCGACCATTTCACTGTATTCCTCCTCGGAGACGGACGTCCCGCCGCCGAGCTCCACCCTGATACGCTTTCCGAACTGGTTGTATATCAGCTGAGAGAACCCGCGCGTAAAGCTGAATCTGTCGAGAATATCGCGTCCGCCGTGGGTGATCTCGATATGTAATACGTCGTCGGCGAGAGTGACCTCCGCGCCGTCGAGGAAGCCGTTCACCACCGGTATGTCGCGCTTTATCAGCTTCAGCAGCTCGCCGTAGCAGTCCATGCCGAAGCGCTCCTCCGGATACCGGCACATAAGGCGTATCCGGCTGACTTTTACCGCGGACTCAACTGCGTGCTCGAATGCGAAGATATCGTCGCTCGGCACCACTGAGTCAAAGTGCGCGAAAAAGGTCATGCTGTCGAGCGAATCGGAATAGGTGAGCTTGAATATCTCTCCCCCGCGCACGCTCTCGGGTATCTCCGCGCCGTATTCCTTCAGGAATTCCGCAAGAACAATGTTCATTAAAGCTTTTCAACCTCCGCAAGGAGCTCGGAAACGATGTCCGATTCCTTTATCTTTCGCTGCGTGCCGTCCTTCCTGAAGAGGACTGCGCAGCCGTCGCCGCCGGCAATGCCGATATCAGCCTCGCGTGCCTCTCCGGGACCGTTCACTACGCAGCCCATTACGGCTACTGTGATGTCCTTATCTACGTTTTTCAGCGCCTCCTCGACCTTCTTTGCAGTGCCGATGAGGTCGATACGGGTGCGTCCGCAGGTGGGACACGACACGAAGCGCACTCCCCCGCGCTTACCGATACATCTGAGAATATCCTTCGCAGCCTCAATCTCCTTGACGGGCTCGTCTGTGAGGGACACGCGGATAGTCTCGCCGATACCGTCACAGAGCAGCGAGCCTATGCCAACCGCGGACTTGATAAGTCCCATGCGCTCAGTTCCGGCTTCGGTCACGCCGAGGTGAAGCGGGTAGCTGCACTTCTCCGCAGCAAGGCGGTACGATGCTATCATGCGGTTAACGTCCGAGGACTTTATCGAGATAACGATGTCGTCGAAGTCGAAGTGCTCGAGCATAGCAGCGTGATTGAGGGCGCTCTCCACAAGTGCCTCAGGCGTGGGAGAGCCGTACTTCGCGAGGAGCTCCTTTTCGAGGGAGCCTGAGTTCACGCCGATACGGATAGGGAGATTCCTTGCGCGGCAGGCGTCAACGACCTGCTTCACCCTGTCCATGCCGCCGATGTTCCCGGGGTTTATGCGTATCTTGTCCACGCCCGCAGCAGCGGCTTCGACAGCGAGGCGGTAGTCGAAGTGGATATCCGCGACGAGCGGTATCTTAACAGCTTCCTTTATCGCGGGAATGAGCTTCACTGCATCCATGTCTGGGATAGCGGCGCGAATGATCTCGCAGCCGGCTGCCTCGAGTTCCTTTGCCTGCTGCACGCTGCCCTCGATGTCGTCGGAGCGGCGGTTCAGCATGGACTGTATATATATGTGCTTTCCGTCGAAGACGCAGTCCCCGACTTTAACAGCTTTGACGTTTCTCATTTTATACCTCCTGTGGTCAGCCTCCGGTGATGAGGCGCATAATATCGTTGTAGGTCGCGAATATCATAAGTCCGAACAGCAGCACCATGCCCGCGAGGTGGACGTACCCCTCATGCTCCGGCTTGACAGGCTTTCCGCGGACGAGCTCGATAAGGCAGAACAAAAGGCGTCCGCCGTCGAGCCCGGGTATCGGCAGAAGATTGAATATCCCGACATTTATCGTGATGAGCGAAGCCATGTAAAGCAGACTGAACAGTCCGTCGAGGAAGCTCTCGCTCTCGGAGGCGGTCTTGCTTATCTCGGAGACCACCCCGACAGGTCCCGACACCTCCTCGGTGCTGACCTTGCCAGAAACGAGCTGCTTAAGCGACAGTCCGACGATGTGCGTCATCGACATGAAGATGTCCCCCGAGCCCTTCAGCACGGTCAGGACCGACTTCTCCCTGTACTCCACGCCGAAGTCAACTATCCCGCCGGTCTTGCTGTTATGGAAGACCACGCCCTCGAGCGTGACCCTTTTGCCGCCGCGCTTGACGACTACGGTGTGCTCACCGCTGCCGGCTGTTTCAAGGGCGTAGTTGAGGTCGAGAATGCTGAACACGCGGGTGCCGTCGATAGATATGATGACGTCCTGTCGTTCGAGCTTCTCCATGCTCGAGGAGACGAAGTCGTAGGTGCCGTCCTCGTGCATATCTATGCTGAAGCCTGTGACCCTGGTCGTGGGGATAGTGTCCATCATTGAGACCATTCCCACCAGCAGCACAGCGCCCAGCACGAAGTTCATGAACGCTCCCGCCAGAAGCACGATGATGCGCTTCCAGATCTTAGCCTTCGGGAAGGAGCGCTCGTCCTCGGAGGAGTCGTCCTCGCCTGCCATTGCACAGTAACCGCCAGCGGGGATAAGTCTCAGGGTGTAGAGCGTCTCCCCGCCCCTCTTCTGGAGGAGCTTGGGTCCCATGCCTATCGAGAACTCATTGACCCTTATCCCGCTGAGCTTCGCGCAGACGAAATGCCCGAACTCATGTACCATGATTATGATGCTGAATATTATCAACGCAATGATTATACCCATTGACCGATTCCTTTCGACCCGCTCTTACGCGGAAATTATCTCCCTGACATAGCTGCGGGCAGCAGTGTCCGCACGCATGACGTCCTCGTAGGAGGATATCTCAGTCTGCGGGAATTTTTCCAGAACGGAGGAGACTATCTCGCCGATCTGTATGAACGGTATCTCGTCCGCGAGGAATGCGCGGACTGCCTCCTCGTTCGCGGAATTGACCAGACACGGATACGCTCCCCCGCGCTTTATCGCCTCGATCGCCGCGCTCAGGCACTTGAAGGTCTCGTAGTCGGGCTTCTCGAAGGTGAGGGTGCCGTAGTCCGTAAGCGAGAGACGCTTGGTCGGGCACTCTAATCTGTCCGGGTAGAGCAGCGCGTACTGTATCGGTATCTTCATGTCCGGGACGCCGAGCTGCGCGATGACGGAGTAGTCATTGTACTCCACTGCGGAGTGGACTACGCTCTGGCGGTGTACGACTATGTCTATCATGTCGGGAGTAAGGTCGAAGAGCCACTTGGCTTCGATGAATTCAAGTCCCTTGTTCATGAGGGTGGCAGAGTCTATAGTTATCTTGTTACCCATGCTCCAGTTGGGGTGGTGCAGAGCCTGAGCCTTGGTGACGGAGCGGAGCTCATCGTAGGACTTGCCGAAGAAGGGTCCGCCGGAAGCCGTGATGATGACGCGGCTCACCTGCTCGCGCTTGTTGCCCTGCATACACTGGAATATCGCGGAATGCTCGCTGTCCACGGGGTAGATCTTTATCCCCTTTTCGGCAGCGCTCTTCATCACGAGCTCACCGCCCGCAACGAGGGTCTCCTTGTTCGCGAGCGCAAGATCCTTCCCCGCTTTTATGGCTGTGAGAGTGGGGAGAAGTCCCACCATTCCAACCACGGAATTGAGCACGATGTCGGTCTGCGGGAGGGCGGCTATCTCGCACAGTCCCTCCATTCCGGAGAGCACCTTTACGTTCATATCCGCGAGACGGCTCTTCAGGTCAGCGTACTTTTCTTCGTTGTAGATACACACATACTCGGGCTTGAACTTGCGGGTCTGCTGCTCAAGCATATCGGCGCTGCTGTGCGCTGCAAGAGCTGTAACCCCAAGCCCGTGCTTCTCGCAGACCTCGAGGGACTGAGTACCTATCGAGCCCGTAGAGCCGAGTATGGAAACTGTTTTTTTCATGACTGGACCACCTTTTTATTGTATGTCTATCTATTTCATAAAATGCGAAAGGGACTATACGCAGTCCGCGTTAGTCTCCTTCCAAAGGTATTATACTATCCCCGTGAGCGTGATGAACGCATAGAACGTCGGCAGCACGAAAATAACGCTGTCGAAGCGGTCCATGAGCCCGCCGTGTCCGGGCATTATCTTTCCGTAGTCCTTGAAGCCTATCTGCCTCTTGACCATTGACGCGGAGAGGTCGCCTATCGTGCCGATGACCGCACATACCACGCCCATAACGAATACTGCGATGAGCGTCACCGCAGAGAAGTCCCTGATGTGGTACTTGCTGTCATAGAAGTAAAAAGCCGCTGCATAGACGATACCCGTCACGAGAAGTCCGCCCACGAAGCCCTCGATAGTCTTCTTGGGGCTTATCTCCGGGCAGAGCTTGTGCTTGCCGAGGGCTACGCCTGTGAAGTACGCGCCGGTGTCGGCTATCCACGCACCGCACAGTCCCATTATGAGCAGGAACAGACCGTGGTGGTGGCTGCATCTGTCGATGCGCACCATAGTGGACATCGCCTGTGGCACGAGCACCATGCTCGCGAGCGCGAAGAACACCTGCTCGTAGCGTATCTCCTTGTGCTTTTTCAGCCATGTGAGGAAGATGACAAACGCTGCGGCGAGTATCACTGCGAACTGTATCACCTGATTCATCTGGGCAGCCTTCGCGGATATGAGCTCAGGTCCGCCCTGAAGTCCGGCGGAGGTGTAGTCAAAGACAGCCTTTCCCTCTGCGGTCATGTAAGCGATAAGCGGGACGGATACTCCCGCCAGCTCAGCCGCGCAGAGTATGGGGAGACATTTTTCCAGCTTCACCGCTCGGAGCAGTTCAAAGAGCATCACCGCGATCATCGCGGCGACCATTATCGGCAGGAACAGCGTGTCGTGGAAGATGAACACCACGACCATTATCGCCACGCCGACCGCTCCTGAGATTATACGGACAAGCATTATACGCCTCCGAAGCGGCGCTGTCTGCTTTCAAAGTCGATGAGTGCCTTATCGAGGTCAGCCGGCGAGAAATCCGGCCAGAGAACGTCTGTGAAGTAGTACTCGGCGTAGGCGCACTGCCAGATAAGGTAGTTGGACAGGCGCAGCTCGCCGCTCGGACGGATAACGAGGTCAACGTCCGGGAAGCCTGCTGTGTAGAGGTTGTCGGAGATGGACTGCTCGGTGATGTCCTCGGGCTTGAGCGTGCCGTCAGCGACCTGCTGTGCGAGCCGGCGTGCAGCGCGGGTTATCTCGTCTCTGCCGCCGTAGTTGAGCGCGAGCATGAGGTTCATGCCTGTGCGGTCCTTGGTCTCTTCCTCGAGCTTTATCATGTTCTCGCGGAGCTCGGGGTTGAAGGCTTCCTTGTCGCCGAGGAAGATGAAGCGCGTGTTCTCGGGGAGAGACTTGCGGACGTCCTCTATGTAGCTGAGGAAGATGTCCATGAGAGCGTGCACCTCGTCATCGGGGCGGTTCCAGTTCTCGGTGGAGAAGGCATAGAGCGAAACGTTCTGAATGCCTATCTCACGGCAGTAACGGATTATCTTCTTACAGGTCTTGGCGCCCTCCCTGTGACCGAATTTGCGCGGAAGTCCGCGCTTCTTAGCCCATCTGCCGTTGCCGTCCATGATAATGCCGACGTGCTTCGGGAGATTCTCGGGGAGACCGCGCTCCTCGGGGGTCTTGTCTGATTTACCGAATATAGCCATAGTTCACCTCAAACAGTCATGATCTCTTTTTCCTTGTCAGCAACTGACTTATCAACGTCAGCGCAGAACTTGTCGGTGACATCCTGCACCTTCTTCTCGCAGTCCTTGAGGTCGTCCTCGGTGATCTCGGAATTCTTCTTCATCGCCTTGAGCTTTTCCATGACGTCGCGGCGTGTATTGCGGATAGTAACCTTAGCCTCCTCGCCGTACTTCTTTATGCTCTTGCAGAGCTCCTTGCGGCGGTCCTCAGTGAGCTGCGGGAAGGCAAGACGGATAACGGAGCCGTCGTTGGTGGGAGTGATACCGATGTCGGAAGCCTGAATAGCCTTCTCGATGAGCTTTAGGGTGGATTTGTCCCACGGCTGGATAACGAGTATGCGTGCCTCGGAAACGGAGATAGCTGCCATCTGGTTGACGGGCGTGGGAGAGCCATAGTAGTCAACGAGCACCTTGTCGAGGACAGCGGGGTTGGCTCTGCCGGCACGGATAGAAGCGAACTCATTGCCGAGGGCATTGAGGGTCTTGGTCATTTTTTCCTTTGCGAGGTTTATCTGTTCTTTCATTGTGAAACATTCCTTTCGTTAGCGGATTTATTCTTCGGAAATGAGTGTGCCTACGTCCTCGCCCATAACGGCGTCGTAGATGTTATCAGGACGCGAGAGGTCGAAGACGAGCATCTTCATCTTGTTGTCGCGGCACATAGCGGCAGCGGTGGAGTCCATGACGCCGAGCTCCTCGCCGATGACCTGACTGAACGTGAGTGTGCTGTACTTCTTCGCGTCGGGGTACTTATGGGGGTCCTTGTCGTAAACGCCGTCAACAAGGGTAGCCTTGAGGAAGACGTCAGCCTCTATCTCGACTGCACGCAGCGAAGCGGCGGTGTCAGTGGAGAAGAAGGGGTTGCCCGTGCCGCAGCCGAAAATGACTATCCTGCCCTTTTCGAGGTGACGTACGGCTCTGTTGCGGATATAGGGCTCAGCGACCTGCTGCATCGTGATAGCGGTCTGGACTCTCACGTCGCAGCCGAGGGATTCGAGCACGTCGGCGAGCGCGAGGGAGTTCATGGCAGTTGCGAGCATACCGATATGGTCTGCGCGGGTACGGTCCATAGCGCCGCTCGAACGTCCGCGCCAGAAGTTTCCGCCGCCGACAACTACTGCTACCTGCACTCCTGCGTCGGCAGTTTTCTTGATGCTTTTGCAGATGTCGGTGATGATATCGTAGTTGAGACCGGTTTTCTTTTCGCCGGCGAGAGCCTCGCCGCTGACCTTGAGAAGGATCCTTTTGAACTTGGGTTCCATAATTGCACACCTCACAAAATATTATACTGTTTCTATTTTACACTAAATCCGCCCCTGTGTAAAGTACATTTTTGAAAAAATCTGTCGTTTATCTAATTTTTTCTAATTTTTACCTATACATTAATAATAAATTGACCGCAGCTGCGCGGCCGGGACGTCGGATTCGTCAGACTGCACAATTTGAACATAGATTTTTTTCTCTTTTCCGTCGCGAAATCTCCTTGACTTGACTTCCAAGCTGTGGTATAATAAAAAAGCTGACTAAGCAATCAGCGGAGCATGAGCCTCGCGGCGCGTCTCCTTTCGATAGTTACGGAGAGGTGTCCGAGTGGTTTAAGGAGCTGGTCTTGAAAACCAGTGATACGGCAACGTACCGTGGGTTCGAATCCCACCCTCTCCGCCAGCGCCGAGCGGGCGCGCGCGGAGCACGTTGACGCTCGCAAGCTCGCTTACTTCGTGTAAGACTCTCAGTCGTACATCGCATACAGGACTTTGTCCGGAGCGGTCAGACACAGTTCAAATATCTTTATTATTCACCAGCAATGCGGATTTACCCAAGTGGTGAAGGGGCTCCCCTGCTAAGGGAGTAGGTCGGGAAACCGGCGCGAGAGTTCAAATCTCTCAATCCGCGCCAAGCGGAAATTTTTCCGCGCAAACGGATGAAGTTCTGCTTCATCCGTTTTTTGTGTTATAACAAGTCCCCGCACGGGGGCTTTTGAACTATGGAGTGATATAATGCGCAACGGCTCGCCGGACCTCTGCGAGGGTCCTCTTCTGAGCAGGATAATCTTCTATACCGTCCCCATTATCCTCACGGGGATACTCCAGCTCCTCTTCAACGCCGCCGACCTCGTCGTCGTCGGACGCTACTGCGGGAGCATTTCTGTCGCGGCAGTCGGTGCGACCGGAGCCCTCATAAACCTCCTCGTGAACCTGTTTATCGGGCTGTCAGTAGGCGCTGGTGTTTCGGTCGCGCACGGTATCGGTGCCGGCAGGCCCTCGGACGTCCACAAGACCGTCCACACTGCGATACCCACCGCGCTCGTCAGCGGGGCTGTGCTCACAGTCGTCGGGGTGCTCGGTTCACACACCTTCCTCTCCCTCATGGGCACGCCGGACGACGTCATCGGGCTGTCCACAGTCTACCTGAAGATATACTTCCTCGGCATCATACCGAGCACGCTCTATAACTTCGGCGCAGCGATACTCCGTGCAGCCGGCGACACCCGCAGCCCGCTCTACTTTCTCACAGCTGCGGGATTCATCAACGTCCTGCTGAACCTGCTGTTCGTGCTCGCCTTCAAAATGGATGTCGCGGGAGTCGCCCTCGCGACGACTATATCACAGCTCATCTCCGCGGTGCTCGTCATCACCGCACTCATGCGCCGCACCGACGAATGCAGGCTCGAGCTGCGGAAAATGCGATTCTACCGCCGCCAGCTCGGCAGGATACTCACTATCGGCTTCCCTGCCGGGATACAGGGCTCGCTGTTCTCGATATCGAACGTCATAATCCAGTCCTCGGTGAACAGCTTCGGCTCGGTGGTTATGTCCGGAAACGCCGCCGCCGGCAATATCGAGGGCTTCGTCTACACCACGATGAACTCCTTCCACCAGACCGCCCTCAACTTCGTCGGACAGAACTACGGCGCCCGCCGCTTCGACCGTATCCGCAGGATAATGGTGATCTGCCTCGTGTCGGTATTCGTCGCGGGAGCGGCATTCGGTTCGGCCGTCTACCTCTGCGGACGTCCCCTGCTGTCCGTTTACATCACCGACTCGCAGGAGGCTATCGAGGCGGGTCTGGTGCGTATGGCTTACATCTGCCTGCCGTACTTCCTCTGCGGGCTCATGGACGTCACCACGGGTCTGATACGCGGGCTCGGGCACTCGCTCGTACCTATGGTCGTTACGGTCGTGGGCGTCTGCGGACTGCGTCTCCTGTGGATATACACCGTCTTCAGAATGCCTGAATTCCACACTCTCCCATGCCTTTATATGTCCTACATCATCTCATGGTCGCTGACCTTCATCGTGGAGCTCGTGATCTTCATCGTGCTCCTCAGAAAGGTCTCGAAGCGATCCGGAAACGGAGGTTAATATGCCCTTCACCATTGTCAGGAACGATATCACAAAACTCTCCGCGGACGCGATAGTCAACGCCGCGAACTCGTCTCTGCTCGGCGGCGGAGGCGTGGACGGCGCGATCCACCGTGCGGCAGGACCTGAGCTCCTGAAAGAGTGCATGACCCTCGGCGGCTGCCCGACCGGTCAGGCAAAGCTCACAAAGGGCTACGATATGGACTGCAAATACATCATCCACACCGTGGGACCCGTCTGGCGCGGCGGCGATAACGGCGAGCCGGAGCTGCTGCGCGCCTGCTACGACAACTCCCTCAGTCTCGCGCTCGAAAACGGCTGTGAGTCGGTCGCTTTCCCGCTGATATCGTCCGGCGTCTACGGCTACCCCAAGGACAAGGCTGTGCGGGTGGCGGTGTCGGCGTTTGCAGACTTCCTCGCGGAGCACGAAATGGACATCACCCTCGTCATCTTCGACAGGGACTCCTTCGCGGCGGGGTCGTCGCTCATCGCGGACATCAGGCAGTACATCGACGACGCCTACGCTAAAGAACACGATGACCGCGACCGCCGCGCGTTTATGCAGTCACAGGCATTCATGGGGAATGCAGCGGCGATGTCCGCACCGACTGAGACTAACAAGCCCCGCAAGCCGCTCTTCCCGAGCATCAGCTTCAAGAGTGCGCGCAGGAAGGAAGCCGCTCCCATGGCGAACCTCGAGCTGTGTGAGGAGCGCGCGGAGCAGTCCCTCGAGGATATGCTGAGCGCTACGGACGAGTCCTTCTCGCAGGCGCTGCTCAGGCTCATCGACGAGCGCGGTCTCACCGACGTCCAGACCTACAAAAAGGCGAACATCGACCGCAAGCTGTTCTCGAAGATACGCAGCGATGTCAACTACAAGCCCAAAAAGCAGACTGCCGTTGCGTTCGCGATAGCGCTCGAGCTGTCCCTCCCCGAGACCGAGGCATTGCTCGGGAAGGCGGGCTTCGCGCTGTCGGGGAGCCTGAAATTCGACCTCATCATCAGGTATTTCATCGAGCGCGGGATATACGATGTCTTCCAGATAAACGAGGCGCTGTTCGCGTTCGACCAGACACTCATCGGCATCTGAAAGGTATCAGGTGTCAGGTTTCAGGTTTTAGGTATCAGGTATCAGGGTGTGTGGGCGCCGTTCAGGCGCCCACGTTTTTGTAGGGACATTCGTTCATGAACGGTTAGAAGCCGCGGACGCAGTCCCCTACTGACACCTAAAACCTATTCCAAATGTCGCTTTCAAAGCGACCATATACCTCCGCCCGTGATGTATAATAAAGTCACAGTAAGGGAAACAGTCCCGAAAAAAACGGAGGTATCATTATGAAAAAGAATCTTACAGAAATCGTTTTTATCCTCGACGAGAGCGGCTCCATGTGCGACCTCACTGCCGACACTATCGGCGGATTCAATTCTCTCCTCAAAAAGCAGAAGGGCGAACCCGGAGAAGCCTATGTTTCGACCGTTATGTTCAGTAACGACTCCCGCGTGGTGCACGACCGTCTCCCCATAAGCGAAGTCCCCGAGCTGACCGCAAAGGACTACGTTCCCAGCGGCTGCACTGCGCTCCTCGACGCGGTCGGCGAAGCTGTCAAGCACATCTCCAATATCCACAAATACGCCCGCGAGGAGGACGTCCCCGAGAAGACCCTCTTCATCATCACGACCGACGGCATGGAGAACGCCAGCCGCAAATTCTCCCACGCCGAAGTCAAGAAGCTCATCGAGAAAAAGCAGAAAAAGCATGGCTGGGAGTTCATCTTCCTCGGCGCCAACATTGACGCCGCCAAGACTGCCGGCGACATCGGAATCCAGCGCGACCGCGCGGTCAACTACAAGGCAGACGTCAAGGGAACTTCCGTGATGTTCGGGGCGCTGTGCGAGGCGGTGTGCGAGATGCGCTCCGCGAAGCCGCTCAGCAATAAGTGGCGCGCCAAGGCTGACGAGGATTTCGAGTCCCGCGGCAAATAAACGCAAACAGTGTTTTTCATGTTATAATTGCAGGGGCCGACGCCGTCGTCCGCCCGTAGGTTTTCGGGTATACAAAAAGGGACGCCGTGGGCGGCGTCCCCTACAAATACAAATGCGTTCGGCATATTTCTGATACGCGGAAATAAAATCGCGCTCCACAAAAAGTGGAGCGCGTTCTGTATGCGGGGACGTCCCCGCTGGTCGAGGTGACAGGATTCGAACCTGCGGCCCCTACGTCCCGAACGTAGTACTCTACCAAACTGAGCCACACCTCGATAGCTTTATAATTATACACCTTTTCCGCCCGCTTGTCAATAGTCCCCGCACGCGAAAACATTATTTTTATCATTTAACTTTACCTAAACCTCCCCCGCAATCGTCGGTTATCCCCTTGTTTCGACTGGGAAAATGTGGTATAATCAGTGTGTAACGACCCGCGAAGGAGGCAACTATGAACGACCGTCACGAACCGCTGAGGCTGCTGCCGAAGCGTAAAAAAGGCATTCTCCGGCTGCTTTTCAGCCGACTGATAATATTTGCAGCGCTCATACTCATACAAATCCTGATATTCCTCGTCATCTACGTCAGGATGAACGAGATACTGCCGTATTTTCGCATTTTCCAGTACGTCTTCTCGCTGTTCATGGTGTTCTATCTGTTCAACTGCGGAATGGATTCCTCCGCGAAGCTGACATGGCTGGCGGTCATCATGGCGGCGCCTATCCCCGGGACCGCTCTCCTCTGGTACACGAAGGTGAACATCGGTCATAAGGCGCTGACACGCCGCGTGAGCAAGCTCATCTCGGATACGAAGTCCGCTATCCCGCAGGACGAAGCCGTAATAAAGGCGCCCGAGATAATCTCCTCCGGCACCGACGACCTCAGCCGCTACCTCTGCCGGACAGGCTGTTTTCCGCTGTATTCCGGGACAAAGTCCCGCTACTTCCCCTCCGGCGAGGAGATGTTCGAGGCGATGATAGAGGAGCTCGAAAAGGCGGAGAAGTTCATCTTCCTCGAGTTCTTCATTCTCGACGAGGGAAAGATGTGGGGGACGATCCTCTCCATACTCCGCGAAAAAGCCGCGCAGGGCGTGGACGTCCGCGTGATGTACGACGGTATGTGCGAGATATCCTCCCTCTCCTTCGACTACCCCGAGCGCCTCGCGAAGCTGGGGATAAAGTGCAAGGACTTCGCTCCGATTCGCCCCGTGGTCTCCACTCACTACAACTACCGCGACCATCGCAAGATACTCGTCGTGGACAACAACACAGCGTTCACGGGCGGTGTCAACCTCGCGGACGAATACATCAACCTCAAGCCGCGCTTCGGTCACTGGAAGGACTCCGGAATCATGCTCACCGGTGACGCCGTCCGCAGCTTCACACTCATGTTCCTCCAGATGTGGAACATCACCGAGCGCGTCCCCGAGTGGAGCTTCGTCGGCATACCGAACCGCACGACCTCCGGGGACGGCTATGTCATGCCGTTCGGCGATATCCCGCTCGACAATGAGAAGGTCGGCGAGAACATCTACATGGATATACTGAACCGCTCGACGACCTTCGTCCACATCATGACGCCCTACCTTATCCTCGACGGCGAGCTCGAAAATTCCATGAGATTCGCCGCACAGCGCGGGATAGACGTCCGACTGATACTCCCCGGTATACCGGACAAAAAAAGCGCCTACGCAGTCGCGAAGCGGCATTACCGCTCGCTGCTCAGCGCAGGCGTCAGGATCTATGAGTACACCCCCGGGTTCGTCCACTCGAAGGTGTTCGTCGCGGACGGTCTGAAGGCGGTCGTGGGGTCGATAAACCTCGATTACCGCAGCCTCTACCACCATTTCGAGTGCGCCGCGTACCTCTACGGGGCGTCGTGCATATTCGACATAGAGCGCGATTTCCAGGCAACTCTTGCACAGTGCCGCGAGGTCACGCGCGAGACCGTGAAGCACGAAAAGCTCGGCTACAGGCTCCTCGGCGGGATACTCCGCATGATAGCGCCGCTCATGTAGGGAGCTGTCCGAGGAGTGCGAATATGTCCGCGCGCTTTGCGAGAGAGTCCGAAAACGCCGTAGCACCGCCGCACGCAGTCCCCAGACGGAGCGCGTGAGCGAAGTCACCCTCCGCACAGCCCGCGATGAATCCCGCAAGCATGGAATCCCCCGCCCCGACCGAGTTTTTCACAGTCCCACGGCAGACACCGCAGCGGTGCAGGGTGCCGTCCTCACAGAGCAGTAGTGCACCCCTCTCAGCCATTGAGACAAGGACGTTCCGTGCGCCCATCTCCTGCAATTTACCGGCAGCTGCGGCGATGTCTGCGTCCGTTTTCAGCACCGCGGAGAGCACTGCGGCGAGCTCGATGTCGTTCGGTTTTATGAGGAACGGGCGGTATTTCAGGACGTTCAGCAGGAGCTGTCCCTCCGCATCAACAACAGTCATGATATCCTTGTGCGGCAGCCGCGCGAGGATATTTTCGTATATGTCCGACGGCAGGGACTTTGGTATGCTGCCCGCGAGGACGAGGGTATCCCCGGGGACGAGCCCGCTGAGCTTTTCAAAAAGCTCAGCGACCGATCCTTCGCCGATCTCCGGCCCCTGACCGTTCAGCTCGGTCTCGTCGCCGGTCTTGATCTTCACGTTTATGCGGGATATTCCCGCAGGGAGGCGGATAAAGTCGGTCTGTACGCCCATTTCATGAACTCCGCGTTCGATGGCGTCGCCGGTGAATCCGGCAATGAAACCAAGCGCTATCGACGGCACTCCAAGCTCGTGCAGGACGGCAGAGACGTTAATCCCCTTGCCGCCGTAATAGACCTCCTCGGCGTGCGAGCGGTTGACCTGTCCGGCGCGCAGTGAGTCGGTGTGCATGACATAATCTATCGCCGGATTGAAGGTTACAGTGTAGATCATCGTAGTTCTCCTGTGTTGAAAAGGGACTCTACCGGCAGTTCGGAGGACGTTCCGGCGACGCCGGATAACAGTCAGCAAAAGGCTATACCAAGCCAACTCTACTGCTGGTAGAGTAGAATTCAGTCCGCTCTACGCGCGGTAGAACAGCTGACCGGACGGTCGGTTGACCGCGTGTGCGTGAGCGGGTATAATTTAATTGTGGGATGTGTCCCGGGTGTGACGGTTGATGCGCGACCAGAGGAAAATTATCGCCTGACCGGGTATGCCGAGCGTGAACATAAGCGGGTAATTCCGCCCGACCGCGATAAGGCTGACGTACACCGCCAGCAGGAACCCCCACATCATCACCGAGATTATCAGGTAGTTCCGGCGCGCGTTGAACCATACCGAGTTCAGAACCAGCCACACGATCATCGACGCAGGAACGGCGTAGAGGAACGGCAAAACGCGAAATACCGCGGTTTTTCCGGCCACGCTCAGACACACGAAGGCAAACGTCGCGATGAGCCACACGAGCAGTACGCTCATGCCAGTCACGAAACTCCTGCGGCGGAGCTGACGCTGAATTTTCTCCGATTCTTCGGAAGAAACAGACTCTGCCGGGACGTCATTATCCTCAGTGATGAGGTAGTCCACGGTCACGCCGAAATAGTCCGCGATGGACTTCAGCACGGCGATGTCCGGCACGGATTCGCGGCGCTCCCACTTGGAGACCGCCTTGTCGGTATAGCTCAGTATTTCGGCAAGTTCAGCCTGTGTCATGCCGCGCGAACGGCGCAGCCTGATTATATTTTCTGCGATAACAGATTTAAGTCTGTCCATAATTCGCCTCGCTTTTTCTATAGTTACTTAAATTATACCACATTTTCCAGCGCAAATCAACCGCCGCGGAGAATTTTTCCGTGCGGCGCCGAGATATATACAGAAAGGAGAAAGACAATGAACAATTACAGATTGTATGCCGACTCAGCCTGCGATATTCCCTGCGCACTGCTCGAAAAATGGGGAGTTGATCTGGTCGGCATGACCTACACCTTTGAGGACTCCGAACACGTTTACCGCGATGACGAGCTGAGTTCCGCCGATTTCTACGCGAAAATGCGGCAGGGGTGCGTCGCGAAGACCTCCGCGATAAACACCGAGACCTACATCGAGACATTTGAGCCGGTGCTTAAAAACGGCGAAGATGTACTGTATATAGCCTTTTCATCCGGACTCAGCTCGACCTACAGGAACGCTTGTCTCGCCGCTGAGGAGCTCGCGGAAAAGTACCCCGAAAGACGCGTCGAGGTCGTAGATTCGCTTTCGGCGTCCGCAGGAATGGGCGCAGTGGTGTACCTCGCTGCGGTCATGAAGCGTCACGGCGCTGACCTCAGCGAAGTTGCCCGATATGTCGAGGAAAACCGGCTCCGCGTGTGCCACTGGTTCACGGTCGGAGACCTCACCTACCTCCGGCGCGGCGGCAGGATTAGCTCCACAGCGGCGGTCGCGGGAAAGCTACTCGGCATCAAGCCCGTGCTCTACACCGACAATGAGGGTCACCTCATAAACACCGCGAAAGCACGCAGCCGGAAGGCTTCGATACGGGCTTTGGCGGACAAATTTGGGGAGCAAGTCAGTGCGGGAGGGTCAAAGGTGATTCTCATCGCACACGCCGACTGCAAATCCGACGCCGAAGAGCTCGCGGAGATACTGAAGCGAGAGCACCACGCCTCCCCGCACCATATCCTCGACATTGGTCCACTCATCGGGGCGCACTCGGGTCCCGAGACGCTTGCGCTGTTCTTCATCTCGGACTCATTCAGCCGCAAAATATAGCCATTCAAGCCATGGCAGAACTGACCTGCGGGTCGTCTGCCGTGGCTTTTCTTGTTCCTGTAAGCAAGTCATTCTGCACAAATGTTCGGTGGCAGAATTGTGCACATATACAAAGTTATCCCCGCGATGTCAGAATCGTGGGCTCTGCTGCAATTACTATATAGAAAACCATACAAGCGGACGTGATAAAATGAACGAAAAGGACTTCGACAGCACCGCCCGGCGGTACTATCAGCCGATATACAATTACTGCTGTGTCCGCGTGCGCGACGGCGACGCCGCATATGACTGCACGCAGGAGGTCTTCCTAGCGATGTACAGGCAGATCGGCTCGCTCGACAAGGAGTGGGTGCGGGCGTGGCTGTACCGGTGCGCGAAAAATGTAACGCTGGACTACCTCCGACGGCAGCGCAGATTCGTCCCGGACGGCGAGGAGCGGCTGGGCAGCGTGCAGACCGAGGACGCTTACGACACGGACCGACCCTTCGTGGAGCTGTTCGGTGAGGAGGAGCTCGAGCTGCTAAACGAGCGCTACAGCGAGGGCTACTCGATCGCGGAGGTCGCGGAAAAGCGCGGTGTTTCGGCAAATTCGCTGTACAAGCGTTTCTCGCGCATGAAGGAAAAGCTGACACGTTTTTTAAAGGAAGGAGGCGGCAACGATGCAGAATGACGTATTTAAAAGGCTGCTCGCGGACGACGAGCTCGGCGGGACGTCCGGGCTCGAAGCGGAGCTCGACAAGCTCATCTCGCAAAGCGAACTCGACCTCGACAGGGCTGACGTGCTCGTCGGAGAGATACTGCGGGAGAGAGGTCAGAAACCGCGTAAAATAGACGTTTCTAAGGCGCTAGCGGAGATACGTCAGGACGGCTCGCAGGAGCAGTTCAGGGACGAGGTCAGCGGGCTGGAGGTAGTCACCGGCAGGAGGCACAGACCCCTCCGCATACTCGCGGCGGCGGCGGCGGCAGCGGCTGTTATCGGCTGTATCACTGCGCTGAAGCTGCTCGGCAGGACGCCCGACAGGAGCGAGACTCCCCCTGTTATCGTCGCTATAGTAACCACCGTCACGCAGACCGTCCCCGCGCAGACAAAGTCGGCTCAGGCTGACCTCAGCGTCCACACCACCGCAGCCTCAGCAGACCTACCCGCGGTGACCGGCTCACCAGCCGATACTGTGCCTGAGGTGATCGTACAGACCCAGCCGTCAGTGGAATCCGGCGGGGACGGCGCTCAGGAGGAGACAGCTCCGCAGACCGGCGCACCCGCTGAAAGTCCCGAAACACCGGAGGCTGTGACCAGCACCTACAGCGCCGAGCTGCTTGATTATGTGGATTCGCACGAGAATGTCTGGATATGGACCGACTCTCTGCACATTGATTTCGGCAGTGCGGATAACCCGGCGTATGATTCGGCGGCGGCTGACCCTTACGGTATCGCCGAGGCATTCAGCGAGGGTCTCAATGGGCTGAGCTTTACGATAAATGCTCCAAAATGGCTTCCCGATGATCTCACTGTGTTCGATAAGAACGACGACACAAAGGACACGGTCGGCGTGGTGCTTTCTGGCGAGGGCTCATCTGACATAAATGATCTTACAAAAAAACGAGCCGTTTGTATTGATGCGGAGGAATGGTATGATGAGAAAAATGTTACATTCTATCTGGACGTCCGTCCGCAATATCATATTATACATGACATAAGCGAGTGCACGGTGGACGGGCGCGCGGCTTACAGGCTGACGCAGACATTCGCAGACAGCTTCGAGCTGCCCGGTATCCCGCGGGAAATGACTATTGTGGTCTACAGCGCGGGCTCAGTACTCGTGACCTACCGCTTCTTCAATCTGACTGATGAGGAGATAGACATGGTGCTCGAAAGTATAAGCCAGAACAACTGAAAACAAAGGAGTTGATCTTATGAAAAAACGTTTTGTCACTATCATCACTGCGGCGGCGCTCGCGCTGACCGCTCTGCCGTCCATGGCTCACGCGGACGACCTCTACCCGGAGCTCGCGGAAAGGGCTTCGTCACTCGGCGCGGACGAACACTTCCCCTACCTGCCCGGCGCCTACTGCGACAGCTCCGACTACAGCGACGCTATGCCCAGCCTCATGACCACGCCCTACAGCTACGTCACGGGAGCCTTCGTTATGTCGGTGGTGGAGGCGCTCGTCCACAACGGCGACCTCACACCTGCCGATATACAGCCGGGCGCGGAGTCCCTTGCGGACATCGCCAAGTTCGGGAGCATACTCGATACGACCGGCGAGCTGAGCAGTAAGTGGGACACACCCGCGCTCGAAATGCAGTTCGGTCAGGAATACTGCCGGAGCACTCGTGCGGAGCGTGTGCAGGAGCTCCTCGAATGCGCGGAGACCTCAATGAGCGAGGGCAAGTACTTCATAGTAACGCTCATGGACGACCGCTATAAGACCAACCAGAGCTTAGTCGGGCTCGGCGTCGCGGACGGCTCGTACACCTTCGACGGCGTGACCTACGACAAGTGCGTCCTGACGCTCGACCCCGCATTCCCACAGGCGAGCACGTCCGGCACCCCTGAGTACTCCGAGGGCTTCCACGAGCTGAGGTGCATTTATGTGAACTCGCAGACGGGCGAGTGGACCGTGCCGGGGCTGAGGAACACAGACAGCGAAAATTCGAGCATAATGCTCATTCTCGACGCGGAGGAGATCGCGAAGTACAGCAGCGGCGGGTACGAGTCCGACCCTGCGGTAAAGTACCTGAATTACAGCGCTGACGGCTCCGACAGTACCCTCACGATCGAGCACGGTAGCGAAAAACTGACCGGCAGTGTCTCCGAACTCTTCGGCGAGGACGGTCTGCTGCCGAACGCCTTCACTCAGTACCTAATCGAGGGTACAGCCTCCGTCTACGCCGCGATTGACCGCGTGTCGTTCAGTGAACGGGCGAAGTCGGTCAAAGCCCTGCGGCGCGGCGAGGTGAGGACGTGGGTATTGCTGCATTCGGAGAGCGCGCGGGCGTTATTCCGCGCAAAAGGCGAATTTGACGGCTCCATGACGCTGAACGGCATGAAGCTCACCCGCTGTGAGCCGACCTTCACCGTGACCGAGCCGGACATCATCGAGGAAAACGAGGAGTACGTCCTCACTCTCGCGCAGTTCGGCGAGGCGGTCTACAAGTTCAGGCAGTTCACGCTTTCCGGGTGGACGTCTGCGGAGCTCAGCTTTGAAGTGACTGCGGACGGCGTGAACATTTCCGACACGGGGACGCTGAAAGCTGTCCTCGACTACTGCGACGGCGACTCTGCTGACGACGCGCACGGCTCTATCCGTCTTGCCGCCAAAAAGCCCATAACACTGCGGTATAACGACAATGAACAGAAGTGGGAGGTGTACTTCTCCGGCGACACAGAGACAAAGGTGCAGACCGGCGACGTCAACTGCGACGGTCTCACGGACGGCGTGGACGCTTCGCTCATTCTGCGCTACAACGCCGACATCACCGCCGGCGGTGACACCTGCCTGACCACTCCCCTCGCTGACCTCAACGGCGACGGGCTCATCGACTCCCTCGACGCTTCCATCCTCCTTGCGATGAACGCACAGGAAAGCTGACAAGCTCTCCCGCAGGGGACGGCGCAGCCTCATGCTGCCCGTCCCCTTTTGCGTTGTGTGTACCGCCGGTTTCTGTACGCTTTGCATATCAAACATATTGACAAAATATGTTTAATGTGGTATGATATACATAGTTATTCTGTAGGTATTGATATGAAAGGAACAAAGACAGGGGCGCCCCTGTCCGCAACCGGAGTCTGTAGCCCGGACATGAGGTGATGATATGAGTGAGTACTATTTCAGCGGAAAATTCGGGATCGAGCGTGAGACCCTGCGCGTGGACAGCCACGGCAGGCTCGCTCAGACGCCGCACCCGTTCGGCAACGACCCGCATATCACCCGCGACTTCTGCGAGAATCAGATCGAGCTTGTGACACCGGTCGCGGACAGCGTTGACGAGGCTCTGGGCTTCCTCGCGGAGCTCGACGAAAAGGCCCGGAAGGTGCTCAGCGAAAACGGTGAGAGCATCTGGCTATACAGCAATCCCCCGCACTTCGACAGCGAGGACGAGATACCCATTGCCGATTTCACCGGCGACCACTCCTCCAAACGCAGCTACCGCGAGGTGCTCCAGCGTAAGTACGGAAAGAAGCTCATGCTCTTCTCGGGGATACACTTCAATTTCTCCTTTGCCGAGGATTTCCTGCGCGGGCTGAACACCTCCGGCGCGGACTTCCGCACGTTCAGGGACGAGCTCTATCTCCGCCTGTACAAGCAGCTCACCGTAAACAGCTACCTGCTGGTGCTGCTCACCGCCGCGAGCCCCTACTACGACGCCTCCCTTGACAAAACCGGGAAAAGCGGTATAATTATGAGTGAGTACTCCTCGCTGAGAAACAGTGCGCGCGGATACTGGAACAAGTTCCTGCCGATACTCGACCACAGGAGCCTGAAAACGTTCACGGGTAGTATCAAGAAGCACATCGTGACTGGCTCGCTGTATTCGGTGAGCGAGCTGTATCTGCCGATACGCCTGAAGCCAAAGGGCGTGAACACCCTCGAGAACCTCGCGGAAAACGGCGTTGACCACATCGAGCTGAGAATGTTCGACCTTGACCCGTCGGCACCCCTCGGTATCGACGGCAGAGACCTTCGGTTCGCTCATCTGCTCATGCTGTATCTGCTCTCTCAGCCGGACTTCGACCTCACTCCCGAATTGCAGGAAAAGGCGGTCCGCGACCACAAGAACGCCGCTCTGCTCCAGCCCGACACTGAGCTCCTTGAACGCGCGAAGAGCGTCATAGAGGGAATGGAAAGGCACTTCGCCGGGAACGAGCAAGCCCTCGAGGTCATTGGCTTCGAGCGGGAAAAGATCAGCGGACGGATTGTCTGTTTCAGCGTGGAAAACGTAAAATACCATCAGTAAGGCGGTGACAGAAATGTGCGAGCTTCTGGGCTTCACTTCGGCAAAAGCAGTTGATATCTCCGACTATCTGCGGACATTTTTCTCCCACAGCGACGTGAATCCTCACGGCTGGGGACTGATGTACGGGAACGGCGGGCGCGAGGTCATAAAGGAGCCAATAAGCGCCTTGGAAAGCACGTTCCTGTCGGACATCATCGACTATCTCCCGCCGCAGAAAGCGACCCTTGCACATATCCGCTTCGCGACCGTCGGCACCGTGAGCGAGCACAACTGCCACCCCTTCACCGGGACGGACATCTCCGGCAGGGAGTGGACGCTGATTCACAACGGCACTATCTTCAGCAGCAAGCACAGCCACCGATATTCCGCCGTCCAGACGGGCGATACGGACTCGGAGCGGTTCTTTCTGTCGCTGCTCGACTGCATGAACGAGCGCATCTCACGCTCCGTCCCGAACGAACATGAGCGCTTCGAGACGGTCAACGATTTCATCGTCGAGAACGCGCCGAGAAACAAGCTGAACCTGATGATCTACGACGGCGAGCTGCTGTATGTCCACAAGAACCTGAAAAACACGCTCTGCTTCAAGAGACTCGAGAACGGGCTCCTCTTCTCGACAAAGCCGCTCGACGACGGCGTGTGGATACCGTTCCCCATGGCGCAGGTCATCGCGTACAGGGACGGTCAGGAAGTCCACCGCGGCGACCGCCACAAGGGGACATTCGTCCCGACGCTTGAATACATCACCGCCATGGACGCAATGTACATCTGATCGGAGGTAACTATGAGCTACAACTTTTACGGCTGGGAGAATGCATCTGTACCGCCGATAAACAGTGATTTTATGGGGATTGCAGACCCGCGTCAGCTATACGACGCTCTTACAGGCATATGGTGCGGGTACACCTGTGCGCCGCGCCTGCGTGAGAAGTGGAGCACGGACAACATCACCCTCGGGCAGTGCTCGATAACGGCATTCCTTGCGCAAGACATCTTCGGCGGGAAGGTCTATGGAGTACTGCGTCCCGGCGGGAATTACCACTGTTACAACGTCGTGGGGGACGTGGTATTCGACCTCACCAGCGAGCAGTTCGGCGACGAAAAGCTCGGCTATTCTGATAACCCCGAGCAGTTCCGCGAGGTACACTTCGCAAAGGCCGAAAAACGCGAGCGCTACGAGTATCTCAGGGCTGAGCTGCTGAAATATCTGGCGGACAAGTGAACATAAAAAAAACGGGACTCGATGAGTCCCGTTCATTTTTTACTGTGAGAGCAGCTCCTTGTAGAGCTCGATATATGTATCCGCGGAAGCCGACCAGCTGTGATCGCACTCCATTGCACGCTTCATGAGCGCTGCCCACTCGTCTTTGTTGTCGAAGTCGCGCTTCGCACGGCGAACAGCGTCGAGCATATCGTTGGCGTTGATAGTCTTGAAGGTGAAGCCGTTGCCGTTCTCGCCGCCGTTGTCGCGGACGGAATCACGCAGACCGCCTGTCTCGCGCACTATCGGTATCGTGCCGTAGCGCATGGAGATCATCTGGGCAAGACCGCAGGGCTCGCTCTGCGACGGCATGAGAAACATATCCGCGCCGGCGTAGATCTTGTGCGCGAGTTCCGGCAGGAAGCCGAAATTTGCCGAGACCTTCCCGGGGTAGCGCGCTGCCATTTCGCGGAAGAAATCCTCGTATATCTTCTCGCCGCTTCCGAGCACCGCAAACTTCATTCCCATGCGGACCATTTCCTCGAGGACGCAGCGGATAAGATCAATACCCTTGTGCTTGACAAAGCGCGTAACTATGCCGATGACGGGCTCGTCTCCGGGATCGAGACCCAGCTCCTGAAGGAGCGTGCGTCTGCACTCGTGCTTGCCTGTGAGGTTCTCGGAGGAGAAATGCGAAGCGATTATAGGGTCGTTCTGCGGGTCATACAGGGCGGTGTCGATACCGTTCATGATGCCCTTGAGCTTATACTGCTTGGTGACGAGGATACGGTCGAGGCCGTGGGCGTACCACGGGTCGAGTATCTCCCATGCGTAGCTCGGGCTGACGGTGGTTATCTTGTCGGCAGTCTCGATCGCGCCCTTCATCATGTTGATGTAGCCGTCGTACTCGAGCAGATTAGAGTTGTACATCGGTATGCCCATGAGCTCGTTGAGCACCTCGCGCCCGTACTTGCCCTGATACTCGATGTTGTGGATAGTGAAGACGTTCCTGATGCCGTTGTAGCCCTCCTGATACTTGTAGTAAACGTGGAAGTAGACGGGTATCAGCGCGGTCTGCCAGTCGTTGGAGTGGATTATGTCGGGCTTGAACTCGACGTATTTCAGCATCTCGAGGACAGCGCGGTCGAAGAACACGAATCTCTCGCAGTCGTCGTAGAAGCCGTACATACCCTCGCGGTAGTAGTAGTATTCGTTGTCGATGAAGTAATACTGTATACCGCCGTGCTCCACGGTGAAGATACCGCAGTACTGCTTGCGCCACGAAACATCAACGGTGATATTGGTCACAAATGTCATCTCAGCGCGCAGCTCGGCGTCGATGGACTTATAGAGCGGAATGACCACTGCGCACTGATGTCCCTTAGCCTGTATAGCCTTCGGGAGAGAGCCTGTAACGTCGGCGAGTCCGCCTGACGCTGCGAATGGCACCGCTTCACTTGCGGCAAATAATATTTTCATTCTTCATCACCGCCGTTCAGATCTTACCGTCCTTGCTTATATAAAGCGGATAGGACTCCGAGCCGGTCAGCACCTTCTCGTTGCTTATCACTACGTTCTTATCGGTTATTACCGAGGAAATGCTGCACTTGCTGCCGACTGCCGTGCTCTGGAGCAGGACTGAATTCTTTACCACAGAGCCCTTGCCGACCTTGACGCCTCTGAACAGTATCGAGTTCTCGACTGTTCCCTCGATGATACAGCCGTCGGCGATGAGCGAATTGCTCACCTTCGACTCCAGACCGTACTTAGCGGGACCGTTGTCGCCGATCTTGGTGTAAACGGGGAGATGCTTCTTGAAGAGGGCGCTGCGCTTCTCGGAATCGAGCAGCAGCATATTTGCGAGGTAGTAGCTCTGCACGCTGTCTATGCGGGTGAAGAAGTCCTTGTGCTCGTAGCCGAGGATCTTGAACTCGTCCCTCCTGCCCTGGAGTATCTCGCGGGTGAAGCTGGAGAGATTGCGGCTCGCGGCGTCGAAGACAATGCTCTTGAGGAAGTCCTTGGTGACTATCATCATCTCGAGCCACATACTGCACTCGCCCGATATCTGCGGGTCTACGAGGACGTCTGCGAGGTGGTTCTCCTCGTCGAACTTGAGGAGGGTCGCGCAGCTCGCCTTCTCGGAGTCGTAGTAGCAGCGGCTGTGGATAAGGGTGATGTCCGCACCGGTGTCGATGTGCTGGCGGAGGACGGGATTGAAGTCGATATTTGCTACGATATCGCAGTTCGAGAGGATAACGTACTTGGCATTGGAGTGCTCAACGAAGCTCCAGATATTGTTGAGCGCGTCGAGCCTGCCCTTGTAGATACCGCCCGTCTGACTGTACGGCGGGAGGAGGTGGAGGCCGCCCTTCTTGCGGGCGAGGTCCCAGTCACGTCCGGAGCCGAGGTGATCGAGCAGCGAGCCGTAGTTGGACTTCGTGATGACGCCGACCTCAGCCACGCTGGAATTGACCATATTCGACAGCGGGAAGTCGATGAGGCGGTAGCGTCCGCCGAAGGGTATGGAGCCCATCGTGCGCTGCTTTGTCAGCTCGCTGACATACGAATCGTGCATACTTGCAAAGATAAGTCCTAAAACATTATAATTAACACTCATAGTATAATTCCTCCGATCAGATACTTTCGCCGATTATCTGCTTGGGCTCGACGACCTTGTTCTCGGATACTGTTACGTTGTGTCCGACCACGGCTATGCCCCAGTCGTCACGGTTCTCGACCTGCTCGGGGCTCTTTCCGATGTGAGCGCCGCTCTCGATGACACTGTCGCTGCCGACGATAGCGTACTCAATTACCGCACCGGACTTGATGACAGTTCCGGGCATGACGATACTGTAGTTCACAGTCGCGCCCTCCTCGATAGTAACGCCGGAGAAGAGTATGGAGAAATCGACTGTGCCGTCGATCTCGCTGCCCTCGGAGATCATCGAGTTCTCGATGTTTGCGTTGTCGCCAATGTACTGCGGCGGCATATTGCTGTTGCGGGAGTAGATCTTCCAGCTCGGGTCGTAGAGGTCGAGCGGAACGCTCGGGCTGAGCAGATCCATGTTAGCTTCCCAGAGGGAGTCGAGCGTGCCGACATCCTTCCAGTAGCCCTCGAACTCGTAAGCGTAGAGGCGCTGACCGTCGCGGAGCATGGAGGTTATGATGTCCTTGCCGAAGTCCTTCGACCACGGCTGACCCGCATCGCGCTTGGCATTCGCTTCGTTCTCGTTCTCGATGAGGTACTTGCGGAGCTTATCCCAGCTGAACACATAGATACCCATTGAAGCGAGGGTGGACTTGGGCTCCTTGGGCTTCTCTACAAAGTCTGTGACCTTGTTGTTCTCGTCGCAGATCATGATACCGAAGCGTGAAGCCTCAGAGCGCGGTACGTCGATAACGGAGATAGTGCAGTCCGCGTTGTTGGCAACGTGGAAGTCCACCATCTTGGAGTAGTCCATCTTGTAGATATGGTCGCCGCCGAGGACTACGACGTACTCAGGGTCGTAGCGCTCGATGAAGCGCATATTCTGGTAAATCGCGTTCGCAGTGCCCTCGTACCATGAAGCGCCTGCTTGGGTCTCGTAGGGCGGGAGGACGTGTACGCCTCCGTTCATCTTATCGAGGTCCCACGGCTGACCGTTTCCGATGTACTCGTTGAGCACGAGCGGCTGATACTGCGTGAGCACGCCGACTGTGTCGATACCGGAGTTGGTGCAGTTCGAGAGCGGGAAGTCTATGAGGCGGTACTTTCCGCCGTACGGAACTGCCGGCTTGGCGACGTTCTTCGTGAGTGCGTATAATCTGCTGCCCTGACCGCCTGCGAGCAGCATGGCAACACATCTTTTCTTAGTATACATATATTTCCTCCTAAAGTATTATGACTTTTGATAGGTCTTGTGGTTTATTCAGCCTTGGCAGACTTTCTGCGCGCGGGCTTCTTCGCGGGAGCTTCCTCAGCCTTGGGCTCGCGCTTCTTGACGGGAGAATACTTGAGGTAGATGACCGAAAGAGGAGCTAAGGTCATCGAGATGCTCTCGTCGAAGCCGTGCATACCGATCGGCTCGGACTTGAACGACTTCTCAGTCATGCCTGAGCCGCCGAACTCCGGCGCGTCGGTGTTGAACACGACCTTATAGCGTCCCTTGTACGGGACTCCTATGCGGTAGTCGTGACGGTCCACGGGCACGAAATTGCACACCGCGATGACCTCGTCGCCGTTGTCGTCGATACGTCTGAAGGCTATGACGCTCTGCTTGTAGTCGTCGTTGGATATCCAGCTGAAGCCGCTCCACGAATCGTCGTTCTGCCAGAGCGGTGAATTTTCGAGGTAGAATTTGTTCAGCTTCTCGGAGAACTTCAGGAGGTTCCTGTGTGAATCGAAATCCATGAGGCTCCAGTCGAGCTGAGACTTGTAGTCCCACTCCTTCATCTGACCGAATTCCTGTCCCATGAACAGGAGCTTCTTGCCGGGGTGGGCGGTCATGTAAGCGAGGAACGCCCTGTACGACGCGAACTTCTGGTCGTACTCGCCGGGCATCTTGTTTATCATCGAGCATTTTCCGTGGACTACCTCGTCGTGGGATATCGGGAGGATATAGTTCTCGGAGAACGCATAGAAGAACGAAAATGTGAGCTTATCGTGGTTGAAGGCACGATAGATCGGGTCGAGGGACATATAGCTGAGCATATCGTTCATCCAGCCCATGTTCCATTTGAAGTTGAAGCCGAGACCGCCGATGTCGGTGGGCTTCGTCACGAGAGGCCATGCGGTGGACTCCTCCGCGATCATGAGGGCGTCGGGGTGCTTTGCGAAGACGGCCTCGTTGAGGTGCTTGAGGAACTCCACAGCCTCGAGGTTCTCGTTGCCGCCGTAGATATTGGCAGCCCACTCGCCGTCGCGGCGGTCGTAGTCGAGGTAGAGCATGGACGCCACGGCGTCAACTCTCAGACCGTCAACGTGGAACTCGTCGAACCAGTAATTCGCGCTCGAGATGAGGAAGGAGCATACCTCCGCCCTGCCGTAGTCGAACACGCGCGTGCCCCAAGCCTTGTGCTCGCGCTTGCGCTCGTCGGTGTACTCGTAGCAGCAGGTGCCGTCGAACTCATACAGTCCGGGAGCGTCCTTCGGGAAGTGAGCGGGCACCCAGTCGAGGATAACGCCGATTCCCGCCTTGTGGAACATATCCACCATTTTGCGGAAGTCATCGGGGGTGCCGTAGCGGGAGGTCGGGGCGAAGTAGCCGGTGACCTGATATCCCCACGAGCCGTCGAACGGGTACTCCGTCAGCGGCATGAACTCGACATGCGTATACGACATCTTTCTGAGGTACGGGATTATCTGCTTCGCGAAGGTTATATAGTCGAGGAAAACGTCCTCGCTGTGGGTCTTCCATGAACCGAGGTGTACCTCGTAGATGTTCACGGGGCTCTTGTAGATTATTTTTTTCGCCTTTTCGGTGAACCATTCCTTGTCGTCCCATTTGTAGTCACTCTCGAATATTTTCGAGGCGGTGCCGGGGCGGGTCTCGAAGTGGTTTCCGTAGGGATCGGCTTTGAGGATTATGCGGCCGTCGCGGGTCTCTATGCTGTATTTATAGGCGTCGAACTGCTTTAGTCCGGAGACCGTAGTCTCCCAGACGCCGTCTGCGATGAGCTCCATTCGGTCCTTCGTGCGGTCCCAGTCGTTGAAGTCTCCGACAACGGAAACGCTCACGGCATTGGGCGCCCAGACCCTGAAAGTAAAGGCGCGGCCCCTGCCTTTTTTGCGGGAATGTGCTCCGAAGAATTTGTAAGCCTCGCTGTTCTTGCCCTGGTAGAAAAGGTACAGCGGAAAATCGTTGGGATTGGTGTTGTAATTAACAGACATAATATGACCCCCTTTACACTTCTTATTTTAACAGAAGAGCGGTAATAATTCAAGCTTTTTTAGAAATCGTGTCAAATTTTCAGACGTTACGCTAATTTTACCCGCACATTTTAGTGCAATCTGACAGATTACGTCTCGGTGATTCGTCTGAGTGTATGTGAAAAATGCACTAACGGTCAATTATGCTTTTTCGCGCCTGCACACCCTTATCCCGATGACAGTCACGTCGTCCGCGCGGATATTGGGGTCGAAAAGCTCCGCCTTCGCGCATATCTCATCGACGATGTGCCGGACGTCGTCGCCGCTCAACAGGAGCTCCTTGATGAACAGGTACTCGTTCTCGCTTATGCCGTCCGAGAACATGATGACGATGTCCCCGTCCTCGATGTCGTAGTCCGAAACGAAAGCCTCACCGCTTTCATAGATGCCGATGGGAAAGGTCGGCGCGGTGACCTTCAGGACGCTCCCGCGGTGGCGGATAAGCGTCGCGGAGGCGCCGGATTTCACGAGGGTGAGGGTGCAGTCGGTGAGCCCTATCTTCACCGCGTCGAGGGTCGCGAAAGTCTCCTCACCGGACTTCGTGAACATGATCGAATTGACCAGCCGCACCGCCGGAAGAATGCCCGCACCTGCCGAAACAAGGCGCCGGAACAACCTCACCACCATGCGCGACTGGAAGGCGGCGCGGCGTCCGCTGCCCATGCCGTCCGAGAGGATAATGTACTGCGCCGAACCGTCCGAGAACGCGGAAAAAGTGTCGCCGTTCTCGGTGTTGTCCTCCGCACACGCCGCCGCCCCGTAGACCTCACAAACGTACTCCGCGGGCTCGGTCAGACGGACGCGCACCGCCCTGCCGGAGGTGTCGGGGTCGGTCATGTCGAGCTGCATTTTCAGGCAGTCCGAAACGAGGTCGCGCACGCGGGTGAAGCTGTCGGGAGACGTCCCCGCGGGAAAATAGACCTCTATGACAAGGCGGCTGCGGGAGTCGTATCCGGCGATGATGTCAGAGGGCGAATATCCCGAATTTTCGAGTTTTGCACTCACCTGCCCCCGCACCGCCGCCGAGCTCCGCAGAGGGGTCTGAGTGCAGGCGGAGGTGAGCAGCTCCTCGGTCGTTTTTATTTGCTCGAACAGGCTGCGGCGGTTCTCAGCGAGCTTCACGGACATCAGTCGCGCGCTCGCTTTTTCACGGTTCGAGCGGCTGAAAGCGTCGATGAGGTCGTCGCGTCGCAGGCAGTCCGAGAGCTCATAGGGGAAGTTCTCGCGGGACACCTCCGTCATCTCTGAAAGGCGCCGGAAACCGCGAAGTGTAGCCTCCCGCGACGTCCTCCAGCACGAGGCTTTACGGTAGCAGAGATCGCATACCGCACGTCGGTTGTCGGCGATGTCGGTGGGGCGGGTGGAGGTTTCCGCGAGCGCCCGCGCAATACGTTCGCTCTCGTCGCGAACGGTCGAAAGTGAGTCCGCGAGGAAGCCGCTTCGGACGGTAATCAGCTCGCGAAGACCGGCGTCCGCATTGGCGGGAGAGATGATCCAGCTATCGCTGAAAAAAGGCGAAACAGCGAGGAAAAGTCCCGCTCCGGCAATGATGTCGAGCATAGCCGCGCCGTTCCCGAAGTTCACCCCCATGACCGACTGCGACGCGAGACAAACGGCAGTGAAAACTCCCGCGGCGACTACACTCCTTCGTCTGCGGAGGTACCCCGCAGCAAGTCCTGCAGCGGGCAGAAGAACGACCGTCAGGCCGCATGAAACAGAGGAAAGGAACGCCCCACAGACGGTCAGAGCGCCTATCGTCACTCCCCCGCCGGCGCCGTAAAAATAAGCTGCTGTGAGGGTCGCGGCAGCTCCGAGGACGACTCCCGCATTCACCGCCGGGACTGCCGCCGTACACAGCGACGCCGCGAAAACTATGTAGACGAGCGCGTGGTACAGACCCGAGATCCCCTGAAGATCGACCGCCCGGGAGGTCTGTATGCCGGTCAGGAGCGAGGATATACAATAGGCTGTAAGTGCCGAAATACCGGCATATATGAGGTAGAATGGCAGCTTGTACATCAGCTCCCCGACCACCGCCGAAACAGCCGTCCCCGAGATGAAAACTCCGAGCGCCGTGAACGCCGTACACGAACGAGGGTCATTGCGATCCTCGAAGAACATTTTCAGAATGACAACGAGGAGCATCGCGGCGTG
>JAEELF010000043.1 GCA_016288815.1 Ruminococcus sp. | reverse complement strand
GTTTTTCAGCTTCAAATAGTCGGTGCTTATGGCAATGAGGTCACACCCGTTCCCTTTCCGAACACGGAAGTTAAGCTCATTCGCGTTGAAGATACTTGGTTGGCGACGACCCGGGAAATTAGATCAGCGCCGGCACTTTGATTGATCGGAAGCTATCCAGCTTCCGATCAATTCTGTAAGGGCCATTAGCTCAGTTGGTTAGAGCAACCGGCTCATAACCGGTTGGTCTGGGGTTCGAGTCCCTAATGGCCCACCATCGCGAAGCGCTCCACACATCGTGGAGCGTTATTTTTTACATTTAACTAATCTTCCTCCTCCCAAAACCTCCCTCCGGGAGATTTTTTTATTTAAGGATTGTTTAATAATCTCTGTGGTAGAATGGACACAACGAAAGGAGATGCGCTGAATGTATCTGCACATTTTAAAGAAAGACCTCAAACGAAAGAAGACTATGAACTGCATAATCCTTCTGTTCGTTATACTCTCGACGATGTTCTTTGCGTCAAGCGTCAACAATATTATCTCAGTTATCGGCGGACTTGACCGCTACCTTGACATGGCTGGCATGAAGGAACAGGTCGCAGTTGTGCTGGAACCCGATTCCGGCGAGCCTCTCGTAGACAAGCTTCACAGCAACGACAAAGTCAGCGACTTCGACCGTGAGGAGATCCTGCTGTTTGTACCCGAAAAGCTCACCTGCGGCGAAACTGTCATAGAAAACTCCTCCCAGATCGTACTTTCGTCCGTTGGCAAAATGAAGGTCAACTGTTTCGATCTGAACAACGAAAAGATAACCTCAGTAGAGCCCGGAACGGTTCTGTTAACGAGCTTTTCCGCTGATAAACTGAATGCAAAAGTCGGAGACACCGTCACTATAAAGATAAGCGGCGAAACCCTCAGCCTAAAAATGGCTGGTATCTGCAAGGACGCTGTCCTCGGTTCGTCAATGGTCAGCTGCCCGCGTTACATCATGAACAACAGCGATTTCGAGCGCTTCAGTTCGATTGACATCATACGTCAGAGCTACCGTGCTGGAATGTACCTCATAGACACTGACAGCGAGACCGCCTCTGACATTTTCAGCAATGTTTCAGGCTGCCAGTTCCATGTAGCACGCTCCGTCATCAAGCTCTCGTATATGCCCGAGACCTTGACCGCCGGAATCATTATGGTAGTCAGCATATTCCTCATACTTATCTCATTTGTCGTTCTCCGCTTCACTATCGGATTCACGATACAGGAGGAATTCCGCGAGATAGGCATCATGAAAGCGATATGACTTTGCAGCAGCTCCATACGGCTTCTCTACCTTACTAAGTATCTTGGGATAGCCGTAGTCGGCGGACTGATAGGCTTTGCAGCATCGTTCCCGTTCGGCAGTCTCCTAATGGACTCTGTCAGCCGCAGCATGGTGCTCGGCAACGATCACCCGGTACTCTCCGGTATCGTCTGCACGCTCCTCATCATCGGAATTGTCGTGCTGTTCAGCTACAGCTGCACCTCAAAGATAAAGAAGCTCACTCCCGTAGACGCAGTCCGCAGCGGACAGACCGGCGAGCGCTTCCACAGACACGGCTCTCTCAGACTCAGCAAAAGCCCGCTCGGTGCCTCCGGATTCCTCTCACTTAACAGCGTAATCAGCGCCCCGAAGCAGTCAGCACTCCTGATAGTAGTATTCACGCTTTGTGCAATGCTTGTCATGATAGAGTCGAAGCTCTACACCAAGGGACTGTCGCGCGGTCTCTTCGACGAAGAAAAGACTCAGGAGTCCTACCGCAGTATCAGCGAAAAGGCAGACGAGATAGAGTCGCACCTCACCGAGATGATACACGCCCTGAACAACGACTTCATGCAGTTCAGCGTAATGCTCACCGACTTCTACCTTTCGACTGTCATCACGAAGATAAACGCATATTATTCGGACAAGCTTTCAGTTACGGGGACCGCTCTGGAGGTAAGTGACTACCGTGACTGTATGCTGACCGGAGACCCCGACCGACTGGAGGAGGTCCTGCAAAACATCTTCGAGAACGCGATAAAGTACGGCGACGGAAAACGCATATCGGTCACCTTTTCGGACGAGGAGGACTGTCGCCTCATCACAGTGTCGAATACCGGCTGTACTCTGCCCGACGAGGAGCTGACCCACATCTTCGAGAGCTTCTGGCGCGGCTCGAACACAGATAACAAGCAGGGGAGCGGTCTTGGATTGTACATCTGCTCACGTCTCATGCAGGAAATGGGCGGCGACATCTTCGCAGAGACAGGATCCGGCGAAATGAAGTTGAAAGTCGTTTGCCGTAAATGCAGATAAAGCGACTAATAAAAAATCAGACCCGAGTTATCTCAGGTCTGATTTTTCATATTTGAGGAGTGATTGGGGTAACGTTAGGAAATTTCTTCAACGCGGACATTTGTGATATAAACAGTAGCAGTCGAGCCCTTATGTCCGAGGTTGAATTCAAGTCTGCCGTTGTTGTCGCTTTTTTCAGTCATGTCGAACTCATATGTGAACGTCTGTGTTTCAGGGGTAACAGTGAGGGTAGTGTCCTTTAAATAGCGTATCCAGCCGGCAGTAGGAGCAGAAATGCAGACGATGATGTCGCGCTCCTCGTCAGCCCATGCGTCAAAAGTAACGCGGTAGCTCTTACCCTTTATCATGGGGAGCTCAGGCTGCACGAGCTGAACGGAGTAATCAACAGTACCTTCCTCCTCGGTAGTGATGACGATACTGTTGTCCTTGATCTCAGCGGCGCCTACTCCGCCCTCGAACAGCAGGAACTTCCAGTTAACATCGTCCTCGAGGCTCTCTTCCTCGGAGAAATCGCCGTTGTAGATATAGTTTCCGTCTTCGAGAGGTTCACGGAAAGCCTTTTCGGGCTTGCTTACATTTGTATCGTACTCAGGCTTCTGATAAACTCTGACGTAGTCTATCTCGAACTCCGCGTTGTCGAAGTCAGTAGTCTCATCGGGATTACCCGGCCAGTTACCGCCGACTGCGAGGTTAAGCTGCACGAAGAAAGGCTGATCGAACGGAGCAGGGTATGGCTTTTCGTCGCCGCCCTCAGGAGCAGTGAACCAGTCATTGACAGTCTTGTAGAGCTCCCCGTCGATGTACCACCGCATCTCACCAGGCTCCCACTCAACGGAATACTCGTGGAAATCAGAAGCGAACGAGCCCTCCTCGAGAACAACAGTGCCCTGCTGCTCAGCGTGCGGAGCGCCGTAGTGAACGGTGCCGTAAGCCGTGCTGACATCGCTTCCGAGCACCTCCATGATGTCGATCTCGCCGCATCTCGGCCACTGACCGTAGTAGCTCTCCTCCTGCGGCATCATCCAGATAGCCGGCCAGAGGCCCTGTCCCTCGGGGACCTTCGCGCTGACTGTCACCTTACCGTAGAGGAACTGCGCCTTGCTCTGACTGTTTACCTTGCCGGAGGTGTAGTAGTCGTAGCCGTTTTTCTCACTTTTGACAGCCTTGAGCACCAGCTTGCCGTCGCGCACGAAGATATTGTCGTCGGAGCTTGTGTACTCCTGTAACTCATTGTTAGTCCAGCCCGGATCGCGCTTCTCGCGGTTCCAGATAGAATCATCGAGCGCGTCCCCACTGAACTCATCACTCCAGAGAACGGTATACCCCTCGAGCTCAGGTGTCTCGGGATCGACCTTGTACTCCGGGTAGGTGAACTCATGAGCCGCCTCAGTTGTCTCCTGCACGGGAGCAGCCTCAGTGTTTTCCTCCTCCTCGGCGGGAACAGTCGAAGCCTGAGTGTCAGCCTGACTCTGTGAAGAGGAGCCGGAATTAGAACCGCAGCCCGACAGCATAGCAAGCGCTGCCAGCGCGGAAAGAACTCTCATTTTTTTCATAGCGAAAACCTCCATATTTTTAGTATGTCGAGTCTCTATAATGATATTATAGCACCAGATACGAATAAATATATCAATAATAATACATTTTTGGTAAAATCTTGATATTTACGCAAAAAAACACAGGGACTGTATCCCAGTCCCTGCAAGTTTTATTCAGTTGAAGTCAGTGATCTGCCCGAGCAGAAACTCCTGCAGCATAACAGCGTCCGCTATATTCTGAGTACCGTCCGAGTTGACGTCTGCATTCGCGAGTGCCGCCCCAGAGAGGTCGATGTTCTCCGCAAGGAACTGCCTGAGCACCATCATATCGAAGATATCAACATTCCCGTCGAGCGTAACATCGCCCGGAACAGGCTCAGCCTCCACGAAATCAGGCTTCCACCAGTTGAGATTGAAGAGATAACCCTCCCCGCCGGTGAACACGAAGTAAACATCATGCACGCCGGAGGTCAAATTTATATCGCACTTCTGCGTAGCCCATTTCTGCCAGCCGCCGGTCGAACCAACATTCATGGAGCCGATGAGCTCGCCGTCAGGGGAGTCAAGTCTGACCTCGAGAGCAGCCTCAGCGCCGTTCGAGCCGATACGGAAGTCAATGGAATCCACACCGCCCTCGAAGTCGAAGTTTCTGAAGCCGATGTAGTCGCCGTTCTCGATGTAAGCGACATCACTGCCGCCCTCGCTGCAATCCTCGACCTGAATGCCGGACTGCACATCGTAGCTCTCCGCCTCGATACCCGCCGACGAACCTCTTATCCTGAGTATATGCGACGACTTACTGAGAACTCTGCCCGACTTGTCAACGACATATATCCTGTACTCACCCTCCGTCTCCGGTGTAACTATAGACGTTGCGGAACCGGAAGCCTTAGTCATATCATCACCCGCAGTGAAGCTCGACGTGCCGTCGGGAGCTATCCAGACAGTATTCCCGGCTTTGCGTATCGGCAGCTTGCTGCCGCCCGTTGTCTGACAGCTTGCAGGGAAGGTGAAGTCCGCTTCTGAGATGACAGAAGTCGGAACGATACCCCTGAACTCCTCGTTGACTCCGGAATTCAGACAGATCTTGTACTGCGCGAGCGGCCATACATTATCCGAGACCACGATAGGCTTGTCGATGTCACTGTCAGGCGGGTCGATGCCCATTTTGTTGACTGACGCATAAGTACGCTTGATTATGAGGTGGTGCTTCTGACCGTAATCCTCGCAGTTGATAGTGTATGTAACGTCAGGGCTGATCTCGAGGACATTGTCGTTCTCCTCGATGTACGCCGTACCCTCGTCGTTGTGCAGACCGTAGGTCGGCTGATAGGGCGCCGCAGCGGGGATACCCTGAACGTAGTTCTCGTTTATGACCGTCCCCGGCATCTGACCGATAGTGTAGATACCGCCGCTGTCGTGCAGACGGTTCAGGCTGTCGATGACGCGGTTGTAGCAGATCATGTTATCGTGGCAGGTGGTGCTGTCCTTGAAGTTGCACCAGCCCCAGCCGAGGTGGATACCGTTGTAAGCGGTCTTCTTTATCGTGTTGTTGAGTATCTTCACATAAGCCGCATAGTAGGTAGTGATAGCCGCGCAGCCGCCGAAGCCGTGAACGACGCTTATGTCATACAGCATATTGTCGCTGACGAGGATATCCGTACACAGCCCCTCTACGCCCTTCGGGAACTTCTCGTGGTTATCCCATGCCGCGTCACCGATGTAGATATGCTGCGGATGACCGATAGTGATACCGCTCGAAGTGATATCAGTGATATAGTTACCTGTGACCTCAGAATCCACAACGTCGTTGGTCATAGAAAGACCGTCAGCGCCCGTATGCTTGATCGTATTTCCGGTGAACTTCATATCCGAGCAGCTCGTTAGATGAACAGCCGCCGGGAGAGTATCCACCATTTCGTAGTTACGGTTGTGCCAGTTGGAATCAGCATACGCAGTGTAGGTCTGCGCCGCCTGACAGGTCGTCTTTCCGTGCGACCCATCCACGTTCGTGAGCTGATAATCCGTGTTCGCAAAGGTTATCCCGCTGAAAGTCAGCCCGCTGACGCGCTCATCAGTGGAGTTTCCTGAAACGACTATGAGCTGCTCAGAAACAGGCGCCTCGACGTCCGCAGAGGACATATCCTCGCCCTGCCTCGGGTAGTAGTAGAGCACCTTCGCAGACTTGTCGAAGTAGAACTCGCCCGGCTCGTCAACGAACGAAAAGGCATTATATATCGTATGCGTGCCGGACACAGAGAACCCCGCGCCCCAGCCGGGGGTCTGAGCAATCGCACCGTAAGGCTGCTGGAGATACATAACGAGCGACCCGTTCTCGACCTTCACATCGCGCGTGCAGACGATATTCTCATTCCACGTCGTACCGTTGATGATCTCGAGGTCGTCGAAGTTAGAGGTTATCTGCGGTATATCGGAGATATTGTACGCAATGCCGTCGCTCGCTTTACCGGAATCCCATGCCCAGTCAGCCTGCCCGGCGGTGACGTAATAATCCCCGACGCCGCCCTTGGACTGCACCCGCACGCTGCCCATGTTAGCCCTCGCGTCGTTGACGTAGAGCGCGCGCAGCTTGTAGTCGCGGTCGAGGGGCGCACAATAGAGCTTGTCGTTGTACTTTTCCCAGCCGGTGACCTTCACGCCTCCGTTGATGACCGGAACCTCGTCCCCGTAAGCCTCATAGGTGATGTGGTACCCGCCGGACGCACTGTCCCGCGTATCGAACACGACCGGCTCCGTGATACGGTAATCGCCGCCGCGCAGCTTGACGGTGATATCAGCAGTCATATTCTTGTTATGCTTGCGTACCTCATTCCGCGCCGCTGTGAGGGTCGCGAACGGCGACGAGAAAGAGCCGTCACCCGAGTCGCTGCCGTCCGGCGACACATAGAACACCAGCCCCGGCTCAGGCGTCGCAGCTGCAGCTATCAGCTGAGCTGCCGACATAGAAACGAGCATCGCAGCACCGGTCAATGCCGCAGAAAATGCCTTGAATGAACGCTTAAACATATTAAGTGACCTCCCCAATTGTAAATTTTTTATCTGATGTATGTGCGTTCTCACTATTATTCATATATAATCTTAAAATATTATTATACAAATTGCAACCCCGAAAACGAACATTTAGTGGATAAAATGCAGAAATTCCCCAAGATAAAAAGCCCGCAGACGGATACCTCCGCCCGCAGGCTAATGTTTATGCACTATCGCGCACTATATTTTATAGATACGAATGACTTTCTGCTCATTGTGATCGACGCAGAGCTTCAGCTTGTCGCCGCTTACCGAAGCCGACAGCACCTTCGCCCCGCGTATCGCCATGATCTTGTCAAGCACCTTCAGTTGCTCCTCACCGTAATCCGCGGCATTGTCGGACGTGAACAGCACGCTCCCGCAGAGAGCATTGACCTCCGCAAGACACAGCTTCTGCTGCGCATTCATGGACGTATTGTCCGACCTCAGCAGGAACACATCCGGGTCATTGAGAAACGCCCGCCCGTTGAGCTGACGCCTGAAAACCGAATCGAGGACCGTCGTGCGCGTGCTGACTCTCTCGCGGTGCGTAAGGCGCATGAGCGGCTTGTCGTCCCAGTCGAGACAGACATCGCACCCGATACGGCAGTAGTCAACCCGCCCGAAAGCCGAAGCGAGCGGCACACCGCACCCAAGAATCAAGGCGTCCCCGGCGAGTTCACGCAGCAGCTTCATACCGTCTGCCATGACCGTGCCCCGCGACTTTTCCGCCCTCGGGATTATGCACGCCGCGTACAGGAAATCGAGCTTGAGCAGCTTGTAGCCCCACTCATTGACAACTGTATCGAAGACCTTTTTGAGGTGCTCGCGGAAGTCCTTGTTATAGATGTCGAGCGCATAGAATCCGCTCCAGTTGGAACCGCCCCGCACGAATTCCCCATGATTGTTAGTTAGCAGCCAGTCCTTGTGGTGCGCGAAAACATCAGACTTTTCCTCACACACGAACGGCGCGAGCCAGAGACCCGCTGTGATGCCCTCAGCCTTAATCATATCAGCAACGGACTTCATTCCATGCGGGAACTTCGCCTCATCGAAGGAAAGCCAGTCCCCGACAGCAGTCTGATAGCCGTCGTCTATCTGGAAAACATCGGGCTTGTACTTCTGCGAGCACAGTCCCGCGAGGTCAGTGCGGATGATATCCTCGCTGATATTCTGGTAATGTCGATACCAGCTCGTGTAGCCGAAAACAGGCTTGACCTCCGGGTCAGGCTTTATCCCGAGCCGCTCAAAATAGGTATCGAAGACCGTGTCCTCGCTGCCGGTCTTGAAGAGCACCTTCAGCGCACAGTAGTCCCTGCTGACAGTCAGCCCGGAGCAATCCTTCTCGAGGGTAATGGTGTTGTCCGGAACGGACATCATTATCTTAGTGAAGCCTGAATCCTCAGCGAGTGAGCCGATGAAGTCGAATTCCTCGCGGTAGCGGATATACCCGTAGCTCCACCCGTGGAATTTTCCCGCCTCAACGGGATAATCAGTAAAATTATAGTCGCCGTACTGCGAGAGCTCATACTTCTGACGCAGCCTTGCGGGAACTCGCTCCAGACCGTGCATCTTGCCGGTTACGCGGTGCTCATAGCTGTCCGTCCAGGACTGATACCCGTTGAGGAATATCCTCTCCGGCGAGCTGAACGGAAACTCAAAATGCGCCCTGACCTCGCCGATAGTTATTTCCTTGTCAGTGCGAACCCACACACTGAAAACATTGCCGTCGGTCTTGATCTCGAGCCCGACTCTGTCATTGCGTACAGAGCGTGAAGTCCTGACGAAGAAGCGTTCTCCGTTATCGGTATATGAAAAAGTGACGTGATCCAGTTTAAGCATTTAATTCTTCCTCCTCGCCCTTTTTTATCCTGTCGATGACCTTGTTCTCGTTGTATCTGAGGAAGACCAGACCTCCGCTGATACAGAGCACAGTAGCTATCACAGCCGTGAGACGGTATCCCAGACCAGTGCTCTCACTGATAGAAGAAACGCTGGTGAAAAATATAAGACCGAGCGACTGACCGAGCTTGAACGCGAAGGTGCGTGCCGCGTAGAACATACCCTGACGGTTCTCGCCGGTGTCGAGCTTGTCAGCCTCTGAGATATCCGCGACAACAGCCTGCGGGAGGATACCGAGAATAGCCATGGGCAGAGCCGCAAGAACAGCGATGATTATGCCGTAAGCGAGCCCGGGAATGCCTACCTTTCCCGCAAAAGCAGTGATAAGGAAGGTCGCGGAGAAGAACATGAAAGCGAAAGCAACGGGCTTTTTCTTGCCGAGCCTCTTGGACGCGATGTTGACCACCGGATAGAAGCACAGCGAAACGACAGACATCGTGATGAACAGCACCGTAGACATTGACTCCTTGAGCCCCATGAGCTCTGTCACATAGTAGAGCAGCCCCGTCTGGAACAGCGTAAGCGCGAGCCAGTAGAGGATATCCGATGCCACGAACGTCCTGAACTCCTTGTTTCGGAAGGTCGCAGTGAGCGAGCTGAACGCAGAAGCTTTCGTGGGCGTGGTGTCCGCGTACTCATTCTCGTCGATAAGAAACGCGGGGATAAGCATACAAATGACAGCAAATACAGCGAGCACTGCGATAGAAACTCTGTAGCTGTTCGCGTACCCGAGTGAGCCCTTGAGCGCGCCGGCAGCAACAGGGATAACATAAGCGAGCGCCGTGCCGAAGAAGTAGGTGACGGAGATGAACGTCGAAAGGTTGATACGCGCGTTCTGCGTCCTGCCGAGCTCAGGGATGAGCGCGTTGTACGGCGTACAGTAGCACGTCATGCAGAGGTAGAAAAGGATAGCGCAGACGAACAGCACCACGGAATTGACCGTGCTCACGCCGTTCACGGGAGATATGAACAACAGAATGGTCACGATACCGAAGGGGATAGCGGAGTACCGCATGAACGGTATGCGCCTGCCGAGCTTATGCCGCAGCGAGTCCGACTTACCAGCGATGAACGGGTCAGTGACCGCGTCGAAGATACGTCCGACCGCTGATATAAGACCGATAACGGTAAGCCCGAGGAAGGTTGATTTTGTTATAAAGAGTGTCTGCCCGTCGTTCAGCGCCTCCTGACCGGGACGGTAGAAGAACACGAGCAGGTTGGTTACGATGCCGGAGAGCGTAGACCAGCCGAGCTGACCTATCGCGAATATCCAAAGGACCTTGTTTGAGGCGATCTTCCTGTGTTCCATAGGCTCACTCCTTCCTGAAGTAGTAAACAGCGGTGTCGATTAGGAGATTCAGCTCTGCCTCAGCGTTGTTGAAATTATCAGAGGGCGTTATCTCACCCTGCACGAGCTTCTTGCTGAGCTCCATGAGCGAATGTGCGTAGGTCAGATATAGCATGGGGAAGTTCTCGACCTCCCTTACGGTCCCGTCAGCGAGACCAGTCTTGTAGGCGTTCTCGAATACGGGATAGAAGTTGATGATCGAGCGGTCGTAGTCCTCAAGCTCGGACTTTGATACTCCCTCGCGTCTGATGAAGACATCAAATTCCGCAAGCAGGCGCATGAAGTCCTTGTGCGCAGTGAAGAGCACGATATACATACGCATGAGGTCGTTGATCTGCTTGATACCACTCTGCGAGATGAAGATATCGGACTCGAAAACCCCGCTGAACATGACCTTCAGGTCGCCCCACATATAAGTCATCGCAGCGATGAGAATGCCGGTCTTTGTGCCGAAATATCGGTATAGCGTAGCAACTCCGACCCCGCTCTCATCGGCGATATCGGTCATCTTTACGTTGTCGATGCCATTCTCGAGGAACATCTCCGCACTTATCCTGATAGCGTTTTCGATTCGTTTATTTTTAATATTATCGTGAGAATACTCATTTTCCACTTGACAATTCCTCCCTTTTGTGATAGACTATAAATCAGTGATAGACAGTATATCATCTGATAGTTAGTCTATCATATTTTTTCTAATTTGTCAATACCTTGGAGGGATTTTTATGGACAGATCAAGATTTATTTTTGAAAATGAGATATCAGACAAGGTCTACCGCAAGGCTGTCAGGAAAAAAGCCAAGTTCCTCCGCAAATACGGCGACGACTCATACAAGGACTACAAGCTGTTCAGCTCGCCGGCCCCTGCGATAGGAGAGCCCCTCGGAGTCCGCGAGATATCGGTGGTCAGCGGTGAGCCCTGCCATTTTGACGATAAATCCGTCGTGATAGGGAATATACGCATGGGCTTCGGGCACTACCGCATCTCCATGGCGATAGCTTCCGCCGCGAGATCAATGGGCTACGACCCTTACTGGTTCGACCTCCACTCCTTCACCGACGCCACCTGCGGCAGGATAATCGCCGAGCAGAATAAGCTCTACTCACTTGGCTCGCGTCTTTCGCAGATACTCCCCCCGTTCAACAAGCTCATCTGGGAGCCGCTCAACAGCGAGGGCTTCCGCAAGCTGTCATACAACGCCTGCGACCAGAAAACTGCCGAGCTCATGACAGCGGTCTACAAGGAGCTCCCGCATGACATCCCCTTCATCGCGACCCACGTCTGGCCCTCGCAGGCAGCCGTCCACGCCGGACTCACCAACGTCGTGAACGCAATCCCCGACAACTGGCCCATGGCACTCCACCTCTCCGAGGGCTCAGTCCATACCGTACAGACGCCTTCTTCCTACATTGGCTACCGCGCCCTCCGCGGCATGGACAAGACCCACACGCTTCGTCCCATGCCGGAGGATTCCCTTTTCTACACCGGACACTACATCGACCACGATCTCGTCAGCAACATCGAAGCAGACTGTGCAAAGCGTGTTAAGCGCATGAGCGACGGCAAGCCGAAGCGCTGGCTGATGTCGGTCGGCGGAGCAGGCGCCCAGAAGTCTATATTCATCTCAGTTATCCGCAAGCTGCTCCCGTCTATCCGTATCGGCGACGCAGCACTGTTTATAAATGTCGGCGACCATATGAACGTCTGGCGCGAGCTCGTCGAAGCTATCCCCGAGCTCGGCGAGATAGCCTTCGAGCATTTCAGCGACTTCACTGAGACAGAGGCATTTGCCACAGACGCTTACAAAAACGACGTCCACGGCATACACGTTTTCTGCCACAAGGACATCTTCGCGGCGGTCTATTCGACGAATCTCCTCATGCGCTGCTCGGACGTCCTCATCACGAAGCCGAGCGAGCTTGCCTTCTACCCGATACCGAAGCTGATGATAAAGCGCGTCGGCGGCCATGAAGCATGGGGCGCGATACGCTCAGCAGAGGTCGGCGACGGCACCTACGAGTGCACCTCTACAGCCGAGACTGAAGCGATGCTCATGCTCCTCCAGAACAACGGCGACATCATCAGCAAGATGTGCAGCCATATAATCACCGCGAAAAACGCAGGTATCTACGACGGCGCATACCGTGCAGTCGAGCTCGCAGTCGGCAGGAAAAATAAACCTTGATTTCTGACCGGAAATATGTTATAATATATTATAATCAATTTGATCGGAGGAAACACGATGTTATCTGATATTGAGATCGCTCAGAGCGCTGAGATGAAGCGTATAAATGAGATCGCAGCTACCCTCGGCATAGACGAGGATGAGCTCGAGCCCTACGGACACTATAAAGCCAAGCTCTCTGAGAGCCTTTACTCCAAGCTGGCCTTCCGCGAGGACGGCAAGCTCATACTCGTCACCGCTATCAACCCCACTCCCGCCGGCGAGGGCAAGACCACGATAAGCGTTGGTCTGTGCGAAGCAATGGGCAGGATAGGGAAGAAGGCAGTGCTCGCGCTCCGTGAGCCCTCCCTCGGACCGGTCTTCGGCATGAAGGGCGGAGCTGCCGGCGGCGGATACGCACAGGTTGTCCCCATGGAGGACATAAACCTCCATTTCACGGGAGATATGCACGCTATCACAGCAGCTAACAATCTCCTCTGTGCGGTGCTCGACAATCACCTGCAGCAGGGCAACGAGCTCCAGATAGACCAGCGCCGTATCATGTTCAAGCGCTGCATGGACATGAACGACCGTGCCCTCCGCAACATCGTAGTCGGACTCGGCGGCAAGGCGAACGGCGTCCCCCGCGAGGATGGATTCAATATCACCGTTGCGTCTGAGATAATGGCTATTCTTTGCCTTTCCACTGACATCGCTGACCTCCGCGAGCGACTCGGCAACATTCTCGTCGCATACAATCTAAGCGGCGAGCCCGTATTCGCGAGCCAGCTCGGCGTCTGCGGCGCTATGACCGCTCTCCTCAAGGACGCCCTGAAGCCGAATCTCGTCCAGACCCTTGAGAACAACCCCGCATTTATCCACGGCGGCCCCTTCGCGAACATCGCCCACGGCTGCAACTCTATCCGCGCGACCAAGCTGGCGCTCAAGCTCGGCGACTACTGTATCACTGAGGCAGGCTTCGGCTCAGACCTCGGCGCGGAGAAGTTCTTCGACATCAAGTGCCGTTACGGCGGACTTCACCCGGCTTGCGTCGTTCTCGTAGCGACTATCAAGGCACTGAAATACAATGGCGGCGTGCTGAAAAACGACCTTGCCAAGGAGAATATGTGGGCACTTGAAAAGGGTATCGAGAACCTCCGCACCCACATCGAGAATATGCATAAATACCGCGTTCCGGTAGTCGTAGCGATCAACAGGTTCGGCACCGACACAGACGAGGAGATAGAGTTCGTGAAGAAGTTCTGCGCTGACATGGGCGTGGACGTCTCCATGTGCGAGGTCTTCGCAAAGGGCGGCGCAGGAGGTATCGACCTCGCCGAAAAGGTCTGCGAGACTATCGACCTCTGCGCAGACAGCGGCTCCACATTCCGCCCGCTCTATGGCACCGAGCTGTCGATCAAGGACAAGGTCGAGAAGATAGCGACGGAGATCTACCGTGCGGACGGCGTCATCTTCACTCCTCAGGCTGAAAAGGCGATAAAGGAGATAGAGGGTATCGGGTTCCGCGACCTTCCGGTATGCGTCGCTAAGACCCAGTATTCGCTCTCGGACAATCCGAATCTTCTCGGCAAGCCGAAGAACTTCAAGATAACGGTCCGAGACGCGAGACTGTCTTCCGGCGCCGGCTTCGTAGTCATCTATACCGGCGACATACTCACCATGCCGGGACTTCCCAAGGCGCCCGCAGCGCTCAACATTGACTGCGACGACAACGGAAACATCACAGGACTTTTCTGATATGATAAAGCTGAAAACACATTCCCGCGAGGAGACCGTGACCGTCGGCGAAAAGCTCGGACGCGCACTGAAAAAAGGCGACATGATCGCATTCAGAGGCGGTCTCGGCGCGGGAAAGACAGCGTTCACCTCGGGGCTGGTGCTCGGTCTCGGACTTGAAAGAGCCGAGGTCAGCTCCCCGACGTTCGCCCTCGTGAACGAGTACAGAGGCACTGATATATCGGTCTTTCACTTTGATATGTACCGCATCGTCAGCGAGGAGGGACTTGAATCCACGGGCTTTTTCGACTACGACTTCGATAACAATGTCGCAGTGATAGAGTGGTCGGAGAACATCGCAGGATTTCTCCCGAAGGACGCATTTATGGTAACGATAGAAACTGTCGGCGAGAACGACAGGGAAATAACAATAGAGGGCGGTGGCAGAGATGCTGATGATAGGTATAGATACCTCAGGTAAGACAGCCTCGGCTGCGCTGCTTGACACCGACGCAGAGGTCTTCCTCGCGCAGACCTCGCTTTATACACTCAAGACCCACTCGCAGGTCATCATGCCGATAGTGAAGGACATCGTCGCACAGGCAGGCAAAGAGATGTCTGACATCGGCGCGATAGCTGTTGCGAACGGTCCCGGCTCCTACACCGGACTTCGTATCGGAGCAGCCGCAGCTAAAGCTATGTGCTTTGCACTGGGGATCAAATGTGCAGGAGTTTCCACGCTGAAAAGCCTCGCGTACTCGAATATCGCCCACAAAGGTGACATATGCTCGGTAATGAAGGCGAGGGGAGACCTTGTTTACACCTGCACATATACGTCTGACGGCTATGGACTTGATCCGCGGTGTGACGAGCAGATAATCACCCGCGACGAGCTCGCAGAATATCTTGCCCTTAAAGGCGGTGAGACGCTGCTCTGCGGAGACGGCGCACCAGACTTCTTCACGGACTATCGTTCTCCCAAGCTCATCATCGCCCCGCCGATGGGACGTTTGCAGAACGCCTGCGGTGTATGTCTCGGAGCACTGTCCGAGCCGCTGATAGAGCCCGACGAATTGGAGGTCTCATACCTGCAAAAGGTCAAGGCAGAAAAGGATCTGGAAGACCGGCAGAAAAACAGTTGAAACAAACAGGAGGATATATATGATAGCAATTGGCTGCGATCACGCAGGAGTTGAAATGAAAAAGTACATAATCGAGAATCTCGCTCTTGAGGGCTTCGATATGCTCGACCTCGGCACTGACGGTGAGCCGTGCGACTACCCCGACATGGCGGAAAAGGTCTGTCAGAAGGTAACTTCAAGGGAGTGCGAGAAGGGTATACTCATCTGCGGCACGGGCATCGGAATGTCGATCGCCGCGAACAAGATAAAGGGTATCCGTGCCGCACTGTGCACGGACTCATTTTCCACTAAGTACACCCGTCTCCACAACGACGCCAACGTCATGTGTCTCGGCGCACGCACGCTCGGCTGCGGACTTGCCGCAGAGCTCGTGCAGATATTCCTGACCACCGGCTTCGAGGGCGGACGTCACCAGAGAAGAGTTGACCTTATCACAGGTCTTGAAAATAAATAAGGAGGCTATTTTATGGCAGGCTTACATATTATCGACCACCCTCTCGTTCAGCATAAGATATCGCTGATGAGAGACAAGAACACAGGTACAAAGGAATTCCGCGAACTCGTATCCGAGATCGCTATGTTCATCTGCTACGAGGCAACCCGCGACCTTCCCCTCAAGGAGATAGAGCTCGAGACCCCCGTAGCCGTAGCAAAGACGAAGATAATCTCCGGACGCAAGCTGGCGTTCGTTCCGATACTCCGTGCCGGACTCGGCATGGTGGAGGGCGTTACACAGCTCGTCCCCGCAGCAAAGATCGGCCACCTTGGTATCTTCCGTGACCCCGACACGCACGAGTCCGTGAAGTACTACTCGAAAATGCCGGAGGACATCGACGAGCGCGACGCTATCATTGTTGACCCCATGCTCGCGACCGGACACTCCGCCGCAACAGCTATCAGCGAGCTCAAGGCACTCGGCGTGAAGAACATCAAGTTCATGTGCATAATCTGCTCACCGGAGGGCGTTGACTACGTCACAAAGATGCACCCCGATGTCGACATCTACACCGGCGCTATGGACAAGGGACTCAACGACGACAAGTACGTCGTACCCGGTATCGGCGACGCCGGCGACCGAATCTTCGGCACAAAGTAAAAACAAAGCAGAGGGAGTTTCCCTCTGCTTTTTCTTTATTCTTCACCCGGGAACCTCAGCCCCCACTGTCTCCTGCACTCGTCCATTATCGTCATGACGTTTAGCGTACCGCTGTGCGGAACGAGCGGACTCTCCGCCAGACCTTCACGCAGACATCTCTGCGCTTCGATTATCTCGTACTCATATCCGTTCACAGCATTCGGCTGCGAGAACGTCTCGACCTCATTCCTGTCCGCATCAAAGAGCGTGACATCGCAGGTGCAGTGGAACCAGTCCCCGAGAACTATCATACCGTCAGTGCCGGAGATAACAGCATTATTGCGGCTCGCCAGCTCAAATCCCGACTCGACCGATGCAAAGCTGCCGTCCTGATATCTCAGAAGTATACTGTTGCTGAGATCTATCCCGCGGCTGATATTCGCAGCCGATTCAACAGAGTAGGGGAACCCGAGGAAGTCCTCCGCGAGGGTGAGCGGATACACCCCGAGGTCGAGGAGCGCACCGCCGCCGCAGTCCGGACGGAACAGCCTGCTGTCCGCGTCGTACCTGACGATATTGCAGAAATCCGCGCGTATATAGCGTATATCGCCGATACGCCCGGAATTTACCCATTCCTTCGCCTTGAGGTACACAGGACGGCACTTCATCCACATCGCCTCCATGAAGAACAGACCCTTCTCCCTCGCAATACTGAGCAGATCCATGAGCTGACCGCGGTTGAGCGTGACTGACTTTTCGCAGAGAACATTTCTCCCGTTCAGCAGGCAGAGCTTTGCATCTTCATAGTGCGAAGCCATAGGCGTTGCGATGTACACGATGTCGATATCCTTATCGGACGCAAGCTCCGCGTAGCTTCCGCAGGACTTAGCCGCACTGAATTCCGCCACAAAGCGGTCAGCCTTCTCCCTGCTCCTTGACGCAGCAGCATAGAGCACAGCCCCGTCAGTACCGTTCAGCGCAGCGGCGAAAGTACGCGCGATATTTCCCGTACCGATAATTCCCCAGTTGATATTCTTCATAGCGACCTCCGTTTTTTTCTTCATTATAACACGTCCCCGGATCATTTACAAGTATTTTTCTGTTGCAATTATTATTAAAGTATGCTATAATAAATGCAAAAGCATTCATTATAATTTATTTAAAGGCCCTTGCAGATACGCAGATCAGAGATCTGCTCCCTGCAATCGGGCAATTATAGCATAACGCTTCGCTTATATGCTATAAAAAATGCAAAAGCATTCATTATAACTGATTTAAAAGCCCTTGCAGATACGCAGATCAGAGATCTGCTCCCTGCAATCGGGCAATTATAGCATGACGCTTCGCTTATATGCTATAAAAAATAAAAACATATACACAGGAGAGATACTATGAAAACAGTAGGAATAATCGGCGCAATGCCGTCCGAGCTCGCCGACATCAGACGCATTCTCGGCGAAGGCGAGATAAAGGAAGTCTCCGGCTTCAAGTTCCACGTCAATGACCATAACGGACAGAAGCTCGTGAGCGCCTGCTGCGGAATCGCGAAGGTCAATGCAGCAGTCTGCACGCAGGTACTTATCGACAATTTCCACCCTGACTGCATCATAAACACAGGTATCGCAGGCGGGATGAACACAGCAGTAAAGGTCTGCGACATCGTCATCTCTACGGAGGTGCTGCCCCACGACCTCGACCCGCACTTTCTCAGCAACTACCCGCCGTACTGCGCAGTTTTCAAGGCTGACGCAAAGCTGATAGACACCGCCGAGAAGATATGCGCCGAAGAGGGCGTGAAGAGCTTCCGCGGACGCATCGTGTCCGGCGAGGCATTCATTTCCGACAACGCCGTCAAGGCAGACATACAGCAGCGCCTCGACCCCTACGCAGTCGATATGGAGAGCTCCGCGGTGGGACACTGCTGCTACCTTAACAGTATGCCCTTCGTGAGCGTAAGGTGCATTTCGGACAACGCCGACGACGAGGGCGCGATGTCCTTTGACGAATTTGAAAAAATAGCCGCCAAGCGCGTAGCTGAGATAGTTCTGCGCATGACGGAAATGATATAACGGAGGTACACACATGAAAAAACTCATCTCGATATTCTGCGCTGCGCTGATGACCGCTGCCGCAGTTTCCACGGCATACAGCACTGCCGAGTCCGGGAGCACCTATCTCCCCACCTTAAACCTCAGGATAGAGGAGGGCGCAGACTACACCATCACCGACCCCACCCACGTTGAAGTTGACCTCACCGGCAAAGTAAAGCCTGTGTCGGTCGAGATCAGCGTTTTCCTTGACGACACATCAGCCCGCCTTTGCAACGTCTCCCCGAAGCTCAAATGTAAGGACAACCACGTCCGCCTTGCCTCGCCGACATACTGTGAGCCCTGCGCGTTTGACAGCACAGGTCAGCCGTATGGCTGCTACGCGAGCGCCGCGATGAAGTACAACACCTTCAATGTCATGTACACAACAGCCGTAGGTATGGAGGACATCTCCAAGGCAGGTAAACCGCTCGTATGGACCGGCGACACCTCCGACGCTTACCCGCTCATTTCCTTCAAGGCGACTATCTCTCAGTTCACCCCTGACGGCGACTACGAGATTTACTTCCTCACGGAGAAGGAGGACGACCCCGACCAGCCCATAACTCAGGTAACGTTCTACAACGAGGACGGCACCCGAACAATAGTCACCCCGGATGTTTCCTCGCCAATAACTATCAGCGTCAAAGGCGGCTCTGACTACACCCTCGGCGACGTCAACAGCGACGGCATGGTAGACTCAGCCGACGCCTCCCTTATCCTCTATGCTAACGCGCAGCTCGCAAATGGCAATGACGAATTCACCTCGCTCCAGAAGCTTCAGGCTGACGTCAACGGCGACGGAATGTACGATTCCCTTGACGCTTCCACGATCCTTATCTACAACGCACAGGCTACTGATGGCGACATTCTTCCGTTCTACCTCTGGGAGCGCGACTTCGAGCTCACTAAATAACACACACTGAATACAACAAAAAAGGACTGCCTGAGCAGTCCTTTTCTTTATGTTCAGTTTACCAGTTATTCAGCCTTATCCGCAGTGTTTACCTTCTCCTCAGCGGGCTTGGGGAAGCAGCTGATGAGCGGAACTATGATGAGCGATACGATCATAGCGAAGGCACCCGCATTGATAGGTGAGAGTAGATTCAGCGGGCAGTCCAGAGCCTTGACAGAATCCTTCAGACCGTCGAAAGCGCTGATACCGAGGCTGAACAGCACCATATGCGTAACGCTGATACCGACGCCCGTGATGAAGCTCGCTGCAACAGCAGCCTTGGAGGTCTTCTTGGAGAAGAGACCCCAGAGGAACGGACCGATAAACGCACCGGAGAGCGCACCCCACGAGTACGACATCAGAGTCGTGATGGAAGCATTCGGGTGGCTCGCGATAAGAACGGAAATGATAAGGAACACAGCGATGAACAGCCTCATGAACATGAGCTGCTTCTTATCGTCGAAATTCTTGATACGGGGCTTGATGAGGTCGTTAGTGAGCGTCGAGCTGGAAGTAAGAACGAGCGAGGAGAGCGTAGACAGCGAAGCCGAAAGCACGAGCACAACAACCAGACCGATGAGGATATTCGGCAGAGCCGTGTGCAGGAGCGCAGGTACCATAGTGTCGAAAACGGGCTTGCCGTTGTTGGGATTAGTCTCGATGAGAGCCCTTCCTGAGCCGTCATCACCGCTGAGCGTGCAGTACAGACGAACGAAACCGCCCATGAAGTATGAACCGCCCGCAACGACGAGAGCGAAGAATGTGGAGATTATAGCGCCCTTCTTGATAGCGTCCTCGTCCTTGATAGCGTAGAACTTCTGTACCATCTGCGGGAGACCCCAGGTACCGAGCGAGGTCAGGATAACGACACCGAAGAGGTTGACGGGATCGGGACCGAAGAAACTTCCGAGCGTGTTAGCCTCAGTGGACTTGTCGGAGATCTGGTTGAGCGCGTCGAGCGCAGCGCTGAGTCCGTCCTTCTTCTGGACAGTGAGCGCAACAACGGTAGAGATACCGATGAGCATGATGATACCCTGGAAGAAATCGTTGAGCGCCGTAGCCTTGTAGCCGCCGAGAGTAACGTAAACAGCGGAGAGAACAGCCATAGCGATGATGATGAAGATCGCGCCGTTGTCGCCGAGGTCGAATACCATGCCGAACAGTCTCGACAGACCGTTGTAAACAGAAGCTGTGTAGGGGATAAGGAAGATGAATATAATGACCGCAGACACAGTCTTCAGAACGTTCGAGCCATAGCGGTGCTCGTAGAATTCAGGCATCGTTTTGGCGCCGTAGCGGTTGGTCATTTCTCTGGTCCTTTTTCCGAGGAGGAAGAAGGGGATAAGGCTGCCGATGATAGCATTGCCGAGACCGATCCACGTCGCCGAAACGCCGTAGCTCCAGCCGAACTGACCGGCGTAGCCGATGAAGACAACAGCCGAGAAGTAAGTGGTGCCGTAGGAGAAAGCGGTCAGCCACGAGCCGACGCTTCTGCCGCCGAGCATGAAGTCCTCGGTGGACTTGGTCCTCCTTGATGTGTACAAGCCTATCCCGACCATTATGAGGACGTAAATGCCCAGGATAACAAATGTTGCTGCTTTTGGATCCATTGGAATCCTCCGTTCGTAATATATTCCGCATTAAAGCTTTAAGCCTTTAAAGCGTTATGCATTAAAGCTATTATAATACATAATTGTGTATTTGTCAACTGTTTTCGTATGTTTTTTGATTTAAAAATATCTGTATGAAACGCGAAAAACTGACAGATTCCGCACAAAAAAGGAAGCAGCCCGTGCAGCTGCTTCCAGTCGTTATCATTCAGTGAGAGTTTTCACCCAGGCGGCAATAGCTTCATCGGAGTCAGACGCCTTGAACAGCTTAGCGTCGATTATGTTTGCCGACTCACTCAGTAACGGTCTGAGCTTAGCCGCAGTCTTTCCGATGTCGCTTCCCCCGGACGTTGCAAACAGCGCGATCTTCTTGCCGGAGAAGTCGTACTGCTTGACGAAGGTCTGGATGATATTCGGGGCACCGTAGTACCAGATAGGGAAGCCGATGAGGAAAAGGTCGTAGTCTCCGAAGTTCCCGACAGTTCCGGCTATAGGAACATCTTTTTTGCCGATCTTCTCACGGTTGCAGCGTGCGAGGGGATTCGTCCACCTGAGGTCGGCTGCTGAATACGGCTTCTCCGGGACGATCTCGAAAACGTCAGCCCCGGCAGCCTCAGCCACCCTCTGTGCGAGCTTACCGGTCGTACCGGAAGCAGAAAAGAATGCAGTAAGAATTTTGCTCATGATGATTCCTCCTAAAAAATATTCATGTTATTTACTGATGCTCCCGACCTGCCCTTCACAGATCGAGTGGCTCTATTTCAACGATAACATTGACCTCAGCCTTTTATACCATCAGGTTATACCCGTATTTATCACACCTGCCAAACCCGAGTTTTTGCGCAAGCTGATAGTCGCTGATGTATAATTCATATTCATCGCTTGTCTCATGGGCAATATTTATCTTATACCCCATGTATTCGGCAAAAGAAGACAACCTGTATGCTTCAGAGAGCTCATCCCGGCCAATTAACTTAGAATAGATACCCAGATGATACATGTCCTCATAAGTATCATCTATCTCGCTGTCAGAATTCGGGAACAGTGCGATCTTCCCGTTTGCCTCAAAGCCTATCCTATGCACTTCTCCCTTATAGACACCATAGCTTCCTCTTGTCATGAAATACTCCTCCCAACCATTCCTGTCCTGATGTAATGCCCTTCCTGGATAGCAGCAAATGTAGCCGCAGCGCAAACGATAACGGCACTATAGCGCAGATCAATGAATGTCACTGATAATGGCAGAACGAACAACAACAGCCCCGTGACCTTATTCATCACAGAATGAACAGCGACAAATTTCCCCTGCAACTTGAATCCATACGCTATGTTGACCACCTTTATCATCGCGATAATACCAATCCAGATAAACGACCAGCTCAGAAGCCGCAATACCGGCAGCAGCTTTATCAGACAAGCAGCAGCAAAGACGATATCAGCGGCTGTATCCAGTTTAGAGCCGAACTCACTGACAGTCCCTGTCTTTCTCGCAACGGTTCCGTCGATCATGTCACTAAAACCGGCAATAAGATACAGCGCATAAAACGCCGGTGAGAATGCAGGAAAAAACAGCAGAGCGATACTGCAAATGATCCGGACGAAAGTGATGATATTAGCCATATCACGCCTTTGACATCAATACTACGCACTCAACGTGCTCGGTACTGTTTTGGTTGATTAGAAGCTTTTAATAATCATATTATATCGACAAAATTGGCTATATGTTGCGCAGAAAATCAATTAATTGGTGACAGTAAAATGACAGCATTAATACGTCTATTACCTCTATTATACAGCAAAAATCCTGAAAAAGCAAGTTACTATATGGACAATTCCGTCCATCTCTTTCAAATGATCAATAGTTGAAGTATAATTTCAGCCTTCATCTATCTCTACTATTTCAAATCCATAATCGTTTAATACTTTTTTATCATTTTCACTCAAAGGCGCGCTAGGTGGATTTGGAATTCCTAATGCAAGTAAATGTTTTGCGCGAGAAAAAGCCACATATGCTAACATTTGAGCTTCACTTAAACCAGATTTGTTAAGGATGATTAAGACCTACGGCTATACCGATAACACGCAACTCTCTCCGCACTTCAATGCGCAGGAGTTCCGCTGCAAATGCGGCAAGGCACATGATTTTCAGATCGATGATGACCTCATCACAAAGCTGGAAAAACTCTATTCTACGCTGAACTGTTCCAAGATCATCGTGACCTCCGGTTTCCGTTGTGCTGCTCATGATAAGGCAGTCAAGGGCAGCGGCACGGGACAGCATACACTCGGCAAGGCAGCGGACATCTGCTGCTACGGGCAGGACGGACAGCCGATCTCCAGCAGGACTGTCTGCTGCAAGGCGCAGGATACCGGCTTTGCCGGTATTGCCAATATCACTGCCGCCTACATCTATACGCACGTCGATGTGCGCTCCGGCGGCAAGTGGTACGGTGATGAGGTTCACGGCAACAGCAGCGTGACCGATGATTTTTATAAATACTTCGGAGGCGAGGATATGAAGGGCATCGACGTCAGCGTCCATAACGGCAAGATTGACTGGGCAAAGGTCAGTGCGGCAGGCATTGGTTTTGCAATCCTGAGAGCCGGGTACGGCAAACTGGCAAAGCAGAAGGATGACTGTTTCGAGGACAACTACGCAGGCGCAAAGGCTGCCGGTATTCCGGTCGGCGCGTACTGGTACTCCTACGCTATGGACGAGGATGAGGCGCGTCAGGAAGCGGGTGTGTTCCTGTCTGTCATCGCCGGAAAGCAGTTCGAGTTCCCGGTCTATTTTGATCTGGAGGAGAAGAAGCAGTTCGACCTCGGCAAGGAGAAGGTGTCCGCGATCATGCGGGCGTTCCTTGAAAGAGTTGAGGCTGCGGGCTATTTCGTCGGTCTGTACGGCTCGGCATCTTCGCTTACTACACATACCGCTGATGACATCAAGTCCCGCTATACGATCTGGCTGGCACACTGGGTTGACCAGACGAATTACAGCGGTGCATACGGTATCTGGCAGCACTCCGAGAAAGGCAGCGTGGACGGCATCAACGGCAATGTCGATCTTGACGTTGGCTACAAGGATTTCCCAACCATCATCAAAGCAAAGGGGCTGAACGGCTACGGTAAGGAGGAAGTCCTCCCGAATCCGCCTGCACCTGCTGCGGAGGACGGGATCTCGGTCGAGGTCACGGTGGACGGTCAGAAGTACAGCGGAAAACTGAATAAGGCATAACACCAGCGCCCGTCGGGAATTTTTTCTCGGCGGGCGTATTTTTTTGCGAAAACATATTGACATTTTTCTATGTGTGTGATATAATATAGAAAATCTTCAATGTGAGGTGAGACCGTGGAGCTTTCAAACAAGCAAATCACTGTGATTTTCAAAGCTCTGTGTGATGAAAACAGAGTGCAGATATTCAGGCTTCTGCAAAACGGCGAGTTGTGTGCCTGTCACCTTCTTGAGGAACTGAACCTTAGTCAACCGACACTTTCTCACCATATGAAGGTACTCTGCGACAGTGGACTTGTGGTCGGTAGAAAAGAGGGCAAGTGGATGCACTACTCCATTTCGCCGGAAGGTGCGAAAGTCGCTATGGACTGCCTGAAAGAGATTACGGCAGTGACCGAAAACGATTGTAAATGCTGTAGTAAATAAGCCGTATGACCATACGGCTTAAACTACGGCATACAAATAGACATATCTAAATATATTTATCGGAGGAAAAGAAAATGGATAACGTATCAAAGGCAGTTGAACTTTTTGAGCATCGGTTCATGTGTTCGCAGGCTGTATTTGCAGCATTTGCAGAACAGTTCGGCATCACGGAAAAGCAGGCACTCCAGATTGGTGCTTGCTTCGGTGGCGGCATGAGCAAAGCTGAGGTCTGCGGAGCTTGCACCGGTGCGCTTATGGTGCTTGGAATGAAGTATGGGCAGTATGATGAGAGCGACCTTGAAAGCCGTACTGCTCAGCGTGAGAAGGCTTCCGAGTTCCTTGAGGAGTTTAAAAAGCGTCAAGGCTCGTATATCTGCCGTGAGATTCTCGGCTGTGATATTTCTACCGATGAGGGAAAGAACTATGCTCGGTCAAACGGTCTGTATGGCAAGTATTGCCCCGAAATGGTGAGGACTGCGGCGGAGATACTGACAGAGATGCTGGGTGGTGATGAATAAGAGTGTGGGACTTCATACAAGACGAAATATTCGGAATGAAATGGCTGAACAGGCTTATCGGCTCTCTGCTGAACGCCTGCGGTCTTGATACCGAAAGCAAGCTCGGCGGCAGTCTGCAATTCTTCATTTATGACGTGATAAAAATCATGGTACTGCTCGGCGTTCTGATTTTCGTGATAACGTATATTCAGAGCTATTTCCCGCCCGAACGTACAAAGAAGATACTCGGCAGATTTCACGGTATCGGAGCAAACTGTATCGCTGCATTGCTCGGTACGGTCACACCGTTTTGCTCATGTTCTTCGATACCGCTGTTCATGGGTTTTACAAGCGCAGGGCTTCCGCTGGGCGTGACGTTCTCATTTCTTATCTCGTCACCATTGGTTGACTTGGGTTCACTAATTCTGCTGATGAGTATATTCGGCTGGAAGGTCGCTGTAATCTATGTGATAGTCGGGCTTGTGATCGCAGTCGCAGGCGGAACGCTGATCGAAAAGCTGCACCTTGAAGATCAAGTGGAGGAGTTTATCCGAAATGGCAAGAGCATTGATACTCCGCAAAACGAACTGACAAAGCGTGACCGACTGAAATACGCTTGGGAGCAAGTTGCTGAAACTGCTAAAAAGGTCTTGCCCTATGTCATAGTCGGCGTGGGTATCGGAGCTTTTATTCATAACTGGATACCGGAGGAATGGATCGTCAAAGTTCTCGGCACCGGAAATCCATTCGGGGTGATTCTCGCCGCGATATGTGGCATTCCGATGTATGCAGATATTTTCGGCTGTATCCCCATTGCTGAAGCACTGGTCGCAAAGGGTGCAAAGCTCGGCGTGGTACTGGCGTTTATGATGGGCGTTATCACGCTGTCGCTGCCGTCTATGATAATGCTGAAAAAGGCGATAAAGCCGAAGCTGCTCGGTATTTTTATCGCTATATGTACAGTCGGAATTATCCTTGTAGGATACTTCTTTAATCTCATTCAGAACTACATTATTTAGGAGGAAAACACTATGTCATTATTCGGAAAGAAAAAGGAAGAGAAGAAAGAGGAAACTTCATGCTGCTGTTGCGGCGGAGAGCAGAATACAAGCACATCAGCTTCGACTTGCTGCGGCGAACCTGTTGACAGTGTATGCTGCATCAGGGTACTCGGTTCGGGATGCAAAGCCTGCCATCAGCTTTATGATAACACTGTCAAGGCTGTCGAGGGTATGGGCATTGAGGTCGAATATATCACCGACTTGCAGAAGATCATGGAGTACGGTGCTATGTCAATGCCTGCACTTGTGATCAATGAGAAGCTCGTTTCCTCTGGCAAGACATTGAAGCCTGCTGAGATTTCAGAGCTTATAAAGAATTTTATGAAAAACTGAATAAGGCATATCATCAGCGCCCGTCGGGATTTTTTCTCAGCGGGCGCTTTTTTTTTTCGTCCAAACGCACCTCGATTCTGTAGTGGGATATGAAGGGGTTGACTTTCCCGGCTATCAATAGGAGGTGAGATTCATGATAAAGCGCAAGATTACTGACAAAGAAAAGGAAATGGTGAATGGAGGTATCACTGTGGAAGAAACTAAAGAGCCTGTCATCGCGGTAGGCGATAAGTATATGCTGACGATCAAAGAGGCATCAAACTACTTCAGTATCGGCGAAAAGAAGCTGCGTCGGCTGGCGGAAGAACACACAGGTGATTTCGCTGTCATCAACGGAAACCGCTATTTGATTATTAGAACAAAATTCGAGCAGTTTCTCCTCGAAACTTCTACCATCTGATTTGACGTTAAAGTGCCGTAAGTAGTTGCTTTTTCGCCGAAATAGAGTAATATATGATACTAAGCC
>JAEELF010000042.1 GCA_016288815.1 Ruminococcus sp. | reverse complement strand
TAGCCTTAGCTGTCGAAGTGGTCTGTGTCGCAGACTTCGTGGTCGTAGCAGACTGTGTTGAAGTTGTAGTGGAAGTAGCCTTAGCTGTCGAAGTGGTCTGTGTCGCAGACTTTGTAGTCGTAGCAGACTGTGTTGCAGTTGTGGTCGAAGTAGCCTTTGCTGTTGTTGTAGTTGCGGGAGCAGTTGTAGTTGTTGTAGTTGCAGGAGCAGCTGTTGTGGTTGCAACTGTTGTCGAGGTCAAAGCAGGATCCACAGCAATGTATATCTCTCCGTCCTCTGTTCCGATGATGTAACCATCGCCCGAGGGTGTACCGGTGCTGAATACTGCACCATCGTTTATGCAGAATGCGTATGTAACTCCGCTCTGCTTATCTGTCAGCTGGTATGTGCCGTCAGAGAGCTGGATCGTTACCTTGCTGCCTCTGGATATCCATATGAGGTTAGTTCCTGAGCTGTTGATGAGGTCAGCCTCTGCCACGCTGGTGATATCACCGACTGCGAACACGTTTCCGCCCTCGGACGCGGTGAGACTGAGCGTCTTGCCGGGTATACGGAAGTCTATCGTTATCGGCGCCTTTGCAGGAGCAGTCGTAACGGTAGTTGTTGTCTTGGTGACAGTCGTTGTCTGTACTGTTGTCTGAGTCGCAGTTGAGGTAGTTGCGGGAGCTGCGGTAGATGTAGTAGTTGCGGGTGTAGCTGTTGATGTAGTAGTTGCGGATGCAGCTTTTGATGTAGTAGTTGCAGGAGCTGATTTGGATGTAGTAGTGGGAGCAGCTGTCGTGGTCGTTGTGGTCACAGATGATGTTGTCGTGACTGATGTTGTTGTGACCGTTACTGTGACCTCGTTCTCGTGCTTCTCATCGCCGCAGTTGGAGCATACATACAGATCGTAGGATACGCTTTCCTCGTCAACGTGACCGGCGAATTCGTAGTTGTGTCCGATAGCGGGTATCTCACTGAAGGTGAACTCTCCGCAGACGGAGCAGATACGTACCTTTCTGCCAGCCTTTGTGCAGGTCGGGGAGGAATCTATCGTCCAGCCGCTCCATGTGTGTCCGGTCGGGAGGAGGATGTGCTCCTCGATCTCTGTGCAGCCGCTGTGTAAGCAGGTGCGGTACTCAAGTCCCTCATCAGTGCAGGTCGCAGGAGTCTGGACTGTCCATTCACCGAATCCGTGTCCTGTTGCGGGAATTACTCTGATCTCGGTCTTGCCGCACAGTGTGCAGGAGCGTACCTCCTTGCCCTCTTCAGTGCAGGTAGCGGGGGCTGATGTGCCCCAGCTGCTCCAGTCATGAGACTCAGGGTCAACGGGTACGGTATCAGTTTCAAAATATGAGCATTCAGGGTCTGTGCAGTGTCTTTCGAGCACGCCGGGTTCTGTGCAGGTGGGGTCGGAGACCTGTACCCACTCGCCGAGGACGTGTTCGGTCATCGGGAGCGCCTGTGTCTGGATCTCGCCGCAGACTGTGCACACGCGGGTCTTTGTGCCCTTGGAGTGGCAGGTAGGCTCGTTCGTTACTTCCCACTCGCCCCAGAGGTGATCTCCGAGCTCGCAGTTGTACTCGATAGTGAATGTATCGATAACAGTGCCCACGCAGAAGCCGATACCGGTAACTGCAACGTAAGCCTCGCCTGCTTCAATGTTGTTGGAATAGTTTACAGTGTACTGATCCTTCTCAAGCTCGATACCGGACTGGCTCTCCACGGTGATCTCAGGCTCTATCTCAGTGCCTGTAGCCTTGAAGGAGGAAACGTCGTCCTTGAACCTGATAATGTAGGAAGAGATGTTCTTGAGGTGCTTGTGGGGGATATTCTTGGTGTCAACGTATTCGTCAGACTTTCCGCCTTCAACGACGTAGAGGTCGATGTTCCACTCTGTACCGCCGTTGCCGTCCTTGGTGACGAAGCCGTCCTCAAAAATGGTATCGGGGTTTCTTATGATGATGGTCCTCTTCACAGAAGAGCTTCCTGATGCAAATGCCTCCTTGCCGACAGCGCCGACGCTCTCAGGAACGTCGATCATCGAGAGACTCGTGCAGTTTGCAAATGCTCCTTCTCCGAAGGACCATGTTCCCTTGGGAATAGTGATGTCGGAGAGCGAAACACAGCCGTCGAACGCGTGATCGCTGATTATCGAGAGAGACTCGGGCAGCTTGACAGTCTCAAGGACGATACAGCCGCGGAATGCATCCTTACCGATATTCTTCACATTGTCTGGTATCTCAATAGATTCAAGAGCCTTGCAGCCTGAGAACGCCTTGCTGTTGATAGCAGTGATGGACGCAGGCAGCTCGACTGACACAAGTGCATCACAACCCGAGAAGATCTCATCGGGAACAGATTCGAGCCCAAAAGGAAGTCTAGCAGTTTCCAGCCTTCTGCAAGTGCTGAACACACCGTTTCCGACAAAAGAAACGTTGTCAGATAACTCGGCGCTGGTAATACGAGAACAATTCTGGAACGCATAGTCTCCGACAGAAACAAGTGAAGACGGGATAGACGACTCAAGGTAATAGCAGCGTACAAATGCCTGGCTTCCGATATTCTGTACCGTATCCGGGATAGTAAATCCCTTCATGCAATATGCATTATAGAATGCCTGATCACCGATACTTATCAGCTGAGCATTGCTGTTAACAGTCTCAAGCTTTACAGCGTTTGCGAACAGCAGATCAGGGATAACTTTATATGAATCAGGCATATGGACATATGTGAGCAGTTCACAGTCGCGGAAAGCGCCGATACCGAGCTCGGCCGGAAGAGCGTTTCCGTCAGCGTCAGTGTACTCAGGGAGCGTGACCTCAGTTATTGAGGTGCCCTTGAAGGCATTGTAGCCGACCTTGCTTACAACGCCGCCGAAGTCCACGCTCAGTACAGTCGGCTGTTCACTGAACAGCTCGTCGCATATCTCGACCGTACCTGTTTCAGAAGCGGGAGAAACAGCGAATCTGACGTGCTTATTGCACACGTTGGAATACTTGACAGCCTCAGCGAAAGAACTGTTCGTGCCGTCTAGTATTGTCAGATTCAGTTCGTTTGTGAGATGGCTTAACGCCTTCTGGTCATAGGTGCTGAGACCGCTCAGAGTAAGCTCCTTGAGGTGCTCGCAATTGGCGACTATGTAATCGTCTATTTTCGGTGTACCATAGATAGTGAGATTTAAGAGACCTGAACCGGAAAAAGCAGAGGAACCGATCTCCGTTACTGATGCCGGCAGGATCAGCTTTCTTATGCTCGTGCAGCCACCAAAAGCACAAGAGCCGATCGTTTCAAGTTTATCAGCCCTGCTGAGCCAATCAGTCTCGGCTATATAAAGCCTGGTGTTTTCAAATGCATGAGAACCGATCGTCTTTACATTGGCAGGCATAAACCAACCGCTGTTCGCGTAGCCGAAGAACTGCAGATTAGTACAATCCTCAAATGCCTCATCACCAATAGTCTCAAGCTGGCTATTTCCCCAGAATTCCACCTGTTTCAGGGCCGTACATCCGGAGAATGCATATTTTCCGATAGTCTTGACGCTGCTTGGCATCGCAAGATCTCCGTCAATATAGCTGTATCCAACGCCAACAAGGTTTTTACAGCCGATAAATGCATCAGGCCCGATAGTTTCAAGCTGACTGGAGTTATCCTTATCGTTGATCCATATCTTTGTCAGACCATAACACTGGCGGAACGCAAAGTCCTTTATCTCCTTCAGAGTTGAAGGGAGCATATAGTTGCCGTCCTCATTTATCCAACCTATATTCTCGAGATTTACGCACTCGTTGAATGCGTCTTTACCGATAGACTCGAGCTTTGTCGGGCTGTCGAATACTACCGTGGTAAGGTTCGGGCAGTGTTCAAAAGCTTTGTCACCGATGAATCTGAGCTGATTCTCAGCGAGGATAGTTATCTCGCCGGTCTCGGCGTCCTTTCTGATGACATTGCAGAACTCAACAGTATTTAAGCCCTCAACGTCCTTGAATACGCCGTCCTTGACACCAACTACAGGGTAATCCTTGCCGCTGTATGTGACCTTGCCATTGATCCCGAGATTGGCAAGCAAGAGCGAATATGTATATTCAGAGTAATGACAATCCTCGTCTGCGGGCGTCATGAGCTCGGAAACATAAGCTTCGCCCCTCGAAAGGCTTATCTCAAATCTGAGGATACCGCTGTAGGTCTCCACTATAACGTCGTCCACTGAAAAATCATACTCGAGGACGTAGTTGTAGCCGAGTCCCTCGGAGGTTGCATGAGACTCCGTGAAGGGTGTCATCACGCCGTTGAGCTTAGCCTCAGTGAGCAGTGCGGGGTCGTCTTCGGGGTCAACGGAATCGGGGTAGCCCAGATACACTCTTGCAGTATAATCCGAAGAGCCGAGGATAGTATCTCCGTCTTTGAGCGGGACATCAGGTGTCTCCTTGTTGATGACCTCATACTTTACCGGAACGAGGTTCATCGAGCCGTTTGCGGTCACGGAAACTGATGAATCCGAGTACGACGAGCCAGCCGTAAATCCGGAAATGTTCACGTCAACGATAGGCTCAACGCCGTCGAGGTGCATCCACGAGCTTATGATACCCAGACCCGAAGTTGAAGTTACCGAGCCAAAATTATTGTATGCCTTGCAGAAGAAGGCTCTTGCGGAATCATCATCTGTAAGTCCGGTGAGGGTCAGTTCACCTGTAGTGTTCGGTTCACCGATCTCGCCCTTGTTTTCAAATGTTGCAATGTCATACTCGTACCACTGGTACTTGACATCAGCGCCGTATGCTTCAAACCTGAGGGTGAGATCCTCGCCCTCGCGGTATCTGTATACAAAATCAAGGTCCTTAACCTTCTGAGGAGCCTGATCCACAGCAGTGTATATCATCTGCGGCTCAAGCTGGAGCACATACCCGGTAGTTAAAGTCGTATCGGGATCAATGAGTATCTCGCTCGAAACTATCGAGCACTCCACGGGACCGTCGCTCCATGTGAACACTGCATCCTCATCGATATCGTTGAAGTAACCGGAGTCGGTGTGCGCGTCGAGGGAGACAGTGAATACGATGTTGTAGTCTTCTCCCGCAACGAAATCGTCGCCCATAGTCCATGTCGGGTCAGTGTCCGAGACCCAGTGTGCATCTGTGACGATGAGGTCGTCCTGTAAAGACGGGTTATAAGCGTCGGAGCAGGTTATCTTCGGTGCGGAAGACGGTGCTCCTGCCGCTATCAGCGGCTTGCAGCTGAACGTTGCTGACTGCAGAGTCTGTTTGAATTTCTGCTTTGCAGCGTTCGCTGTGATACTGCCAGACAGGCTCATTACGGCGATCATCGCTGAGAGCGAGCCTGACAGCAGCCTGCTTCCCAGGCTTTTGTGTTCCATATAAATTCCTCCTTATCGGGCTGTTCCCATTTATCACCCTATATCGCAGCCCAAGAAATAATAGGTAGTTTTATTATACCACTGTCACGCAGTGAGGTCAACCCATAAAATGCGGTTTTGTACAGTTTTGGTGCATTTTTGCCGTATAAATGAGAACGGCAGCTACTCCGCTGGGAGTTAACTGCCGGTCATATCCGTATAGAATTATTTTCCGCTCTCGCCGTAGTTCGAGAGCACGCGAGCGGATGGGTCATTTACGTTGCAGCCCTCCCACTCCTTGTTGGGCATCCAGAAATCTACCACCATTTCGCTGTTGCCGGGGTAGTATTTCTCGAATATCTCGCGGTACAGGAGAGACTCCTTTGTGAACGGTATTGCATGGCTGTACTTCGCCGACTTCTCCTCGAATTCAGCGTCGGTGTAGCAGCTGTTTGCGTATTCCTTGAGGTAGTCCACCATGGAATGTCCGACGGCGTCCGAGAAAGCAGCCTTCTCACGGTAGAGGATATCGTGGGGGAGGTAGTCTCCCTCAAAGGCGTGGCGAAGCAGATACTTGCCCTTGTTGTACTTGTTGAGCTTCATCTCGGGGTCTATCGCCATGACGTATTTCACGAAGTCAAGGTCGCCGAACGGAACGCGTGCTTCGAGCGAATTCACCGAAATACAGCGGTCTGCGCGGAGAACGTCGTACATATGCAGCTCGTGGACGCGCTTGACGGACTCCTGCTGGAACGCTTCTGCGGACGGTGCGAAGTCTGTGTACTTGTAGCCGAAGAGCTCGTCTGAGATCTCGCCGGTGAGGAGTACGCGGATATCTGTCTGCTCGTGTATCGCTTTGCACAGGAGGTACATTCCCATGCTTGCGCGGATAGTTGTGATGTCGAAGGTGCCGAGGAGGTGGATAACGCTGTCCAGAGCGGCGATGACGTCGTCCTTGGTGATGATGACCTCGGTGTGGTCGCTGCCGATGTAGTCCGCGACCTGCTTGGCGTATTTGAGGTCGATAGCGTCGGTGTTCATGCCTATAGCGAATGTGCGGATAGGCTTGATGCTCTCACGCTGGGCTATCGCGCAGACGAGAGACGAATCAAGTCCGCCCGAAAGCAGGAAGCCGACCTTGGCGTCTGCGTCGAGGCGCTTCTTTACACCTGCAACGAGCTTGTCGTGAATATTGCTGCACACAGTCTCAATGTCGTCGTGTACGACCCTGTCAACGGCGGTTATGTCGCAGTAGCAGCGGAACTCGCCGTCCTTGTAGTAGTGTCCGGGCGGGAAGGGCATTATCTTCTTGCAGAGCTTTACAAGGTTCTTTGCCTCGCTCGCGAAAACTACCGTGCCGTCGTCCGACTTGCCGTAGTAGAGCGGACGTATGCCGATCGGGTCGCGGGCGGCTATGAATCCTCCTGTGGAACCGTCGTAAATCACGCAGGCAAACTCAGCGTCGAGCATCGCGAACATATCCGTTCCGTGCTCCTTATAAAGCGGGAGCAGTATCTCGCAGTCGCAGTCGCTCTTAAAGCTGTAACCCTTTGCGATGAGCTCGTCGCGGAGCTTCCTGAATCCGTATATCTCGCCGTTGCAGACGACATAGCTGCCGCCAAGCTCAAAGGGCTGCATTCCCTCGGGAGTGAGTCCCATAATTGAGAGTCGCTGGAATCCGAGAACTCCGCCCGGCACCACCGTTATCCTCTGATCGTCAGGTCCGCGGGAGACGGTCGCCCTGAGTCCTTCAGCGACCTTTTCCTTACCGCCTGCTCCGCAGTATGACATTATCGTACACATGGTATATTCCTCCGAATTAGACTTTTACACCGCCTGCACGTCGCCTTTGACGTGCGGCTCTTATATCGGGCGGATAGTTTCCGCTCCTACTTGCTATCTTACTTGTGGATCTTTTCATCAAATTTGTTTTTTCTTCCTGCGCCTGAGATGTCCACGGGATAGGCTCCCGTGAAGCAGCCTTTGCAGTAGCCGAACCTGTTTTCAACAAGCTCTCCGAGGCACTCTATCGGCAGATACGCAAGGCTGTCCGCACCTATATACTGCGCGATCTCCTCGGTAGTACTGCACTTTCCCGCAATGAGGTTCTCTTCCGAGTCGATGTCCGTGCCGAAGTGGCAGGTATGCAGGAAGGGCGGCGACGATATCCGCACATGGACCTCCTTTGCTCCCGCGTCGCGCAGGAGCTTGACTATCCTCGCGCTCGTCGTGCCGCGGACTATCGAATCGTCTATCATTATCACGCGCTTGCCCGCGACTGTCTCGCGGACCGCGTTGAGCTTTATCTTTACCGCGTTTTCACGCTGGTGCTGCTCGGGCTGAATGAAGCTGCGCCCGATGTATTTGTTCTTTATGAAGCCGATGCCGTAGGGGATACCGCTCTCATTGGCGTATCCGAGCGCGGCGTCAAGTCCGGAATCGGGGACTCCTATCACGATGTCTGCGTCCACGGGGCTGTGCTTTGCGAGGAGCCTTCCCGCGCAGAGCCTTGCGTGGTGGACCGATATCCCTTCGATGACCGAATCGGGACGGGCGAAGTAGATGTACTCGAAAATGCAGATGTTCCGCTTGCCTGTGCAGTTGGTGCGGATCGACTGTAAGCCGTCCTGACCTATCACAACTATCTCTCCGGCGTCTACATCTCGCAGATACTCAGCTCCCACGGTCTCGAGTGCACATGACTCCGATGCGACGACGTAGGCGCCGTCGTGGGTCTTTCCGATACACAGCGGACGGAAGCCGTCGGGGTCGCGGAAGGCAATGAGCTTCGTTGCGGTCATGAGTATGCAGGAATACGCGCCCTTGATGTAGGGCATAGCGCGCTCGACTGCCTCCTCTGTGGAATTGCTCGTCAGGCGCTCACGCACTATCGAATAGGCTATCGCTTCCGTATCTGATGTGCCGTGGAATATCGCCCCGGACATCTCAAATGAGCGGCGGAGCTCAGCTGCGTTGACGAGGTTGCCATTGTGGACGAGCGCCAGATTTCCCTTGATATGGCGTATAACGAGCGGCTGGATATTGTTGGTGTCGTGTCCGCCGGTAGTGGAGTAGCGGACGTGTCCCACAGCCATATTCCCGCTGCCGAGCTTATCGAGCTCCTCGCGGCTGAAGACCTCGGAGACGAGCCCGTCTGCACGCTTATGCCGGAATATCCCGTCGTCGCAGACAGTTATGCCGCAGCTCTCCTGACCTCTGTGCTGGAGCGCGTAGAGACCGAAATATACAGATGCGGCGACGTCTGAGGTCCTGTTCTCATATATGCCGAAAACTCCGCATTCCTCGTGGATACTGTCAAACATTTCTTACGCCTCACTTATAAGTATTGCTCACTCAGCTTATCTATCACCGCCAGAGCCGCAAGGCTTTTTTTCTTGCGCTTGTTCATGGCGTACTGTTCGAGATAAGCGTGTGCTTCCTCCTCTGTCATGCCCTTGTACTGCATGAGCATGAATTTAGCCTTGTCGATCGCCTGTATCTCCTCGATCTTTGCTTCGAGCCGCTGATTCTCCTCGTAGAGCTTCAGCGAGCGGTTTACGGCGATGTCGAGCGTTTTCACGAGCTGATAGAGCAGCGTCCGGCTGAACGGCTTCCCGACGATGATTATGCCGGCATTATCGGCGCGTCCGGCGATCTTTTCGGTCTGCTCTTCCTTTATCATGAATATGCAGTTGGCAGTGGTGTTCTCGATGATGTATTCCGCGAGCTCAAAGCCGGATTCGTCGATGAGCGGCGAGTTTATCACGGCGAGCTCCACCGACGGGTCGGCGTCGAAGCAGGTCTTCGCCTGATAGGCTGACTCAACGAGCTTCGGGGTACATCTGAACGAATCACGGAGGAAATTCACAAGAGCTTCAGAGGCGTTTTTATTACTTGAAACTACAAGAACCTTTTCCAAATCTTACCTCCGTCAGAGACTGTAAAAATACTGTTTATCCTCGTATGCGCCCTTGTCGTACGCGGAGGTGTACTCGCGCCACTCGCCGCGGCTGTAGCTCAGGAGCACATCGAGTATGTTCGCGGGGACGTACTTTCTCACGAACTCTGAGTTCTCGGTGCATGAGACCGCCTCCTCAAGAGTTGACGGGAGACGCTCCGAGCCTGTATTTTTCGCAGGCAGGGGAAGCTTCTGCTCAATGCCCTCAAGAGCTGAATAAATCATCAGACCGAGGACGAAATACGGGTCGCACACGCAGTCTGCGGCGCGCACCTCAACGCATACGTTGTCGCTGTCGGGGTTCATGCGGATGAGCTGTGAGCCCTCCTCGTCCGACCATATTATGTCGCGGGGAGCGGTGAACTCACCGAGCCGCGAATAGGAATTGACTGTGGAATTGGTAAAGAGCGTGAACTCTCGGATACGCTTCATTATGCCTGCTGCGGCGCTGTTGAGGAGCTCGGTATTGTCTGGTCTGGTCTCCTCGAGCATATCGCTGTCAGGGAAGATGTTGAAGCTGATGTGCATACCGTTTCCGCAGTCGTTGCGGAGCGGCTTAGGCATGAAGCTCGCGTGTACTCCGTGAGTCTCTGCAACAGACTTTACCGCAGATTTGAAGCTGAGGAAGGTATCAGCCGCTTTCAGTGCAGATGAGGCATTGAAGTCTATTTCGTGCTGACCGCAGCCGCTCTCGTGGCGTGAGGAAATGGGGTGGATCCCCATCTGCTCGAGGGTGAGACACACATCGCGGCGGATATTCTCGCCCTTGTCATCGGGAGCGACATCGCAGTAGCCCGCGTAGTCATGGGGAGTTTTCGTGGGAAGACCGTCCTCGTCCTTGCGGAAGAGCATGAACTCGCAGGACGTCCCGAAGCGGAAGCAGTAGCCCGCTGCAACAGCCGCCTTCATGGCTCTCTTGAGGAAGTACCTGCCGTCGCCTTCAAAAGGAGTGCCGTCGGCATAGCGGATATAGCAGAACATTCTGATGACCCTGCCCTGCTGGGGTCTCCACGGGAGAACGGTCATGGTCTGAGCGTCGGGGAAGAGGAATAGGTCCTTTCCGTTCGCAGCCTCGAAGCCTGCGATCTTTTTCGCCGTTATGCGTACTCCGCGCTCGAATGTGACTGCGAGCTCAGATGAAAGTACAGAGATGTTTTTAAGTCTGCCCTTCATATCGCAGAATGTCAGCTTGACGAATTTAACGTCGTTTTCGTCTATATACTGCAATATCTCATTTTCTGAATAGATCATTTTACCCTCCGTAGTCATAGATTGGTGTAGCCCATAAGGTACTCATCTACCTCCGCTGCTGCGTCGCGGCCCTCACGTATAGCGCGTACCACGAGCGACTGTCCGATGTGCATATCGCCTGCGGTGAATACCTTTTCAACATCTGTGGAATGCCTGCCGGGTGCAGTTCTGACATTAGTGCGCTGATCGAGCGAAACTCCGAAGGCGTCAGCGATATACTGCTGACAGCCGAGGAATCCTGCTGCTATGAGGCAGAGTTCACAGGGGAGCGTCTCCTCGCTGCCCGCTATCTCCTTCGGGACTTTTCTTCCGCTTGCGGGGTCTGTGACAAATTCGAGCTTCACTGTCTTTATCGCGGAGAGCTTTCCGCTGTCGTCCTTGATGAACTCCTTCACAGTCGTGCAGTAGAAACGGGGGTCGTGTCCGAATACAGCTATCGCTTCCTCCTGACCGTAGTCCGTCTTGCAGACTCTCGGCCACTGCGGGAACGGGTTGTTCTCGGCTCTTTCGTCGGGGAGCTTAGGCATCATTTCGAGCTGTACCACGGATTTACAGCCGTGGCGGACGGAAGTTCCCACGCAGTCGTTTCCGGTGTCGCCGCCGCCGATTATGATGACGTTCTTGTCCTTGGCGGAGATGTACTTACCGTCCGCAAGTCCGGAATCGAGCAGGCTCTTCGTTGTTGCTTTCAGGAAATCGACTGCGAAATAAATGCCCTCAGCGTCGCGTCCTTCTGCCTTGATGTCGCGCGGATTGGACGAGCCGCAGGCAAGTACCACTGCATCGAAACTGCCGAGGATCTCGCTCGCGGAGACGTTCTCGCCGACGTTCGAGCAAGTCCTGAACTCGACGCCCTCAGCCTTCATGAGCTCGACACGGCGATCGATGATGTGTTTCTCGAGCTTCATGTTCGGGATACCGTACATGAGCAGTCCGCCCACACGGTCGGAGCGCTCGAACACTGTCACGTTGTGACCGCGTCTGTTGAGGGTGTCAGCGGCGGCAAGTCCCGAAGGACCTGAACCGATGACCGCGACCTTCTTCCCACTCCTTACTGCGGGCACCTGCGGCTGCATGAGACCGCTGGCGAAGCCGAATTCGATTATGGAGTTCTCGTTCTCCTTTGTTGTTACGGGAGAATCGTAAACTCCGCAGATACAAGCCTTCTCGCACAGTGCGGGACATACTCTCGATGTGAACTCGGGGAAGTTGTTCGTCATCAGCAGGCGGCTCAGTGCCAGTTCCTTCTGACCGTGGTAGAGGAGGTCGTTCCACTCGGGAATGAGATTGTTCAGCGGACAGCCGGACATCATCCCGCAGAGCATTTTTCCGTTCTGGCAGAACGGCACTCCGCAGTCCATGCAGCGCGAAGCCTGTTCGCGGCGCTTTTCCTCGCTGAGCGGCATATGGAACTCGTTGAAGTCCTTGATGCGCTCAAGGGGCTCCTTTGCCGATGATTCTGTTCTTGTGAATTCTAGAAATCCTGTTGCTTTTCCCATGGCTCACGCCTCCTATCTGACGAGCTCGAACGCTTCTATCATAGCCTGTTCGCTGCTCACGCCTGTTTTTACGAGTGTTGTGAATGTCTTCTGTATCTTCGCGTAATCGTGGGGGATGACCTTCTTGAAGCAGGGCAGATAGTGCTCAAAGTCGGCGAGTATCTGCTTTGCCTTTTCGGAGCCTGTAGCCTCTGCGTGCTCGGTGATGATAGCTTTCAGCTCGTCGATGTCCTCCTCCTCAGTGACTGTCTCAAGCGATACGAGCGCCTTGTTGAGACGTGTGTAGAGGTCGTGCTCCTCATCGAGGACGTATGCTATGCCGCCGGACATACCCGCGGCGAAGTTCTTGCCTGTGCGTCCGAGGATAACTGCGCGTCCGCCGGTCATGTACTCACAGCCGTGGTCGCCGACGCCCTCGCAGACCGCGGTCGCGCCAGAGTTTCTTACGCAGAAGCGCTCGCCTGCAACGCCGCTGATGAAAGCCTTTCCGGAGGTCGCTCCGTAGAGGGCAACGTTTCCGACGATGATGTTCTCGTCAGCCTTGAAGGTCGAAGCCTTGGGCGGACTGAGGACGAGCCTGCCGCCCGAAAGTCCCTTGCCGAAGTAGTCGTTGCTGTCGCCGACGAGCTCGAGCGTGAGTCCCTTGGGTATGAAAGCACCAAAGGACTGTCCGCCGCTGCCGGTACACTTTACTGTGAATGTGTCGTCAGCGAGCGTATTTTCGCCGTGAGTCCGTGTGATCTCAGCACCCGTGAGAGTTCCCACGGAGCGGTCGGTGTTCACAACGTCGATGGAGATAGACTTGGGAGTACCGTTTTTCAGCGCACTTCCCAGCTTCTTTATTATAACACGGCGGTCTATGGTGTTGTCAAGCTCAAAATCGTAAATATCTTCAGCGTCGAAGTGCTTTTTGCCGCTCACGGTGCTGTTTGCAAGGATATTCGAGAAGTCGATGTTATTATCAGCCGCGCTGTCCTTTATGCGGAGGAGGTCTGTGCGTCCGACGAGCTCATCTACCGTGCGGACGCCGAGCTTTGCCATGTACTCACGGAGCTCCTGTGCGATGAAGTGCATGAAGTTCACGATGTACTCAGGCTTGCCGCGGAAACGCTTTCTCAGTTCGGGATTCTGCGTAGCTATGCCCATAGGGCAGGTGTCAAGGTTGCAGACCCTCATCATCACGCAGCCCATTGTTACCAGCGGTGCAGTTGCGAAGCCGAATTCCTCAGCGCCGAGCAGTGCCGCTACGAGTACGTCACGTCCGGTCATGAGCTTGCCGTCGGTCTCAATGCGTACTCTTGAACGCAGACCGTTGAGCATGAGCGTCTGGTGAGCCTCGGCGAGTCCGAGCTCCCACGGAAGTCCCGCGTTGTATATCGAGCTCTTCGGAGCGGCGCCTGTACCGCCGTCATATCCGGAGATGAGTATTACCTGTGCTCCCGCCTTGGCAACGCCTGCCGCGACAGTTCCCACGCCAGCCTCAGATACGAGCTTGACCGAGATACGCGCCTTGTCGTTCGCATTCTTGAGGTCGTAGATGAGCTGGGCGAGGTCCTCGATAGAGTAGATGTCGTGATGCGGGGGAGGGGAGATGAGTCCCACTCCTGCGGTGGAGTGACGTGTCTTCGCGATCCACGGGTAGACCTTGCCTGAGGGGAGATGTCCGCCCTCGCCGGGCTTTGCGCCCTGTGCCATTTTTATCTGTATCTCCTGTGCGGAAACGAGATATTCTGAGGTTACGCCGAAGCGTCCCGAAGCGACCTGCTTGATAGCCGAGCATTTGTCTGACCTCAGGCGCTCGGGGCTCTCGCCGCCCTCGCCGCTGTTGGACTTTCCGCCGATGCTGTTCATAGCCACAGCCATGCACTCATGGGCTTCCTGTGAGATAGAGCCATATGACATCGCGCCTGTCTTGAAGCGAGTGCAAATGCTCTCAACTGATTCGACCTCGTCAAGCGGTATCTCTGCGGCGCTGTCGAAATTGAAATCGAGCAGGCTGCGGAGCGTGAGCTCGTTGTCCTCGCGGTTCAGAGCTTCGGTGTATTTCTTGAATGTTTCATAGCTGCCCGTCCACGCTGCCTGCTGGAGGAGGTGTATGGTCTCGGGAGTGTAGAGGTGGTCGCTCTTTCCGCTGCGAAGCTTGTGGCTGCCCACGCTTCTGACATTTTCGTTAACGGTGAGTCCCAACGGGTCAAATGCTGCTGTGTGGAGGGACTCCGTGCGGCGGCTGATGTCGGAAAGACCGATACCGCCGATACGGCTGACAGTTCCCGCGAAGTATCTGTCGATGAGCTCCTGCGAAATGCCGACAGCCTCGAAGAGCTTGCTGCCCTGATAGGACTGTATCGTGGAAATACCCATTTTTGAAGCTATCTTTACTATGCCGTGGAGGATAGCGCTGTTGTAGTCGTCCTCAGCGGCGTAGAAGTCCTTGTCAAGCGAGCCTTCCTCGATGAGGGAGCGGATAGTCTCGTGCGCGAGGTACGGATTCACTGCACAAGCACCATAGCCGAGAAGTGCTGCGAAGTGGTGTACCTCCCTCGGCTCTGCGGACTCGAGAATCATAGCGACTGCCGTGCGCTTCTTGGTGGAAACGAGGTGCTGCTGGAGCGCAGAGACTGCAAGCAGCGACGGTATCGGGCAGTGGTATTCGTCAACGCCGCGGTCGGAGAGAATGAGTATCGAGGCGCCGTCGCGGTAAGCCTTGTCGGCGTCGATGAAAAGGCGTTCTATAGCCTTGTCGAGCGATGTTCCGATGTAGTAGGTTATCGGGATAACGGCGCTCTTCAGACCGTCCTCGCGAAGGCTCTTTATCTTGAGCATATCCGTCTCAGTGAGGATAGGGTTCTCGATCTTGAGGACGTGGCAGTTCTCGGGGCGCTCCTCGAGGATATTTCCGTCCTTGCCGATGTATACGCTCGTGTCTGTAACGACCTCCTCGCGGATAGCGTCGAACGGCGGGTTGGTTACCTGTGCGAAGAGCTGACGGAAGTAGTTGAAAAGGGGAGGAGACTGCTTGTCGAGCGGCGGGAGCGGGATATCGCTTCCCATTGAAGCGATTGGCTCTGCGCCTTTTTCTGCCATCGGCAGGATAGATGTGCGAATGTCCTCATAGGAATAGCCAAAGGCCTTGTGCAGCTTTGCAAGCTCATCGTCGGAGTATGTCTGCACGCCCTTGTTGGGAATATGGAGGTCGTGGAGGCGCACGAGATTCGCGTCGAGCCATTCACCGTAGGGCTGTCGCGAAGCGTACATGGACTTCACCTCGTCGTCCTCTATTATGCGTCCCTGCTTTGTGTCGGCAAGGAGCATCTTTCCGGGACGGAGACGGTCTTTTTTCACGATCTTTTCAGCCGGGATGTCGATACAGCCGGTCTCGGAGGAGAGCACGAGGAAGCCGTCGCTCGTCACGCAGTATCTTGACGGACGCAGACCGTTCCTGTCGAGGACAGCTCCCATTACCTCACCGTCGGAGAAGAGTATCGAAGCGGGGCCGTCCCACGGCTCCATCATAGTTGCGTAGTACTGGTAGAAATCGAACTTTGCCTTGGATATTGTCTTGTCGTTTTTCCACGGCTCGGGAATGGTTATCATAACCGCGAGAGGGAGCGGCATTCCCGACATCACCATGAATTCGAGGGCGTTGTCGAGCCTTGCCGAGTCGGAACCGTTCACGTTTATCGCGGGGAGGATCCTGTGCATATCAGCGCTTAGCGTATCGCAGGTCATGGTCTCTTCGCGGGCGAGCATTTTGTCGGCATTGCCGGTGATAGTATTGATCTCGCCGTTGTGGACGATGAAGCGGTTGGGGTGAGCCTTCTGCCAGCTCGGGTTGGTGTTCGTGGAGAAGCGGGAGTGTACCATTGCGATAGCCGACCTGAAGCTGTCGTTCTGGAGGTCGGTATAGAATCTTCTCAGCTCGTCAACGAGGAACATTCCCTTATATACGATCGTGCGGCTGGAGAGCGAGCATACATAGGTGTCGTCGTTGGAGTGCTCGAACTCGCGTCTTGCGATGAACAGTCTGCGGTCGAAGGGGAGACCCTTTGCACAGTCAGCCGGACGCTTTATGAAAGCCTGCATGATGCAGGGCATACTGTCGAAAGCCTTGTGCCCGAGTACAGTGGGCGTGGTGGGGACTTCTCGCCAGCATACGAACTCCATGTCGTTGTTGTCAGTTATCTTTTCAAAGAGCTTCTTTGCTCGGTCGCGTCTGAGCTCATTCTGCGGGAAGAAGAACATTCCTACGCCGAAGTCGCCTTCCTCTCCGATGTCAGCGCCGAGCTTCTTTGTCTCCTCGATAAAGAAGCTGTAAGGCATCTGCACAAGTATACCAACGCCGTCGCCGGTCTTGCCCTCGGCGTCCTTGCCGGCACGGTGTTCCAGCTTTTCAACGATAGTGAGAGCATTTTCCACAACATACCGTGACTGTTCGCCATTGATGTTCACTACTGCTCCGATACCGCAGTTGTCGTGCTCGAAGCGCGGACTGTACAGTCCCTGCTGCTGGTAAGGAGCCTCTGTTCTGAAATTGTCCATATCATTCACTTGCCTTTCCGATACGGAGCGCCATTGATCCGCATCGCATAATACGCATAATAGAAAAGGACGTCCATACAGACAGTAAGCCTGTACGAACGTCCTTGTTGCTAAAGAATATCTTACCACGTTAAAGCGGAAATGTCAATAGGGAAATTCGGCATTTTGACGGTTTTGTTCAATATTTACAGTTATTTTACGCTAACAACTTCGGAAAAATATCAGATACGTCAAATTTCACAAAAGCTATTGACAAATCAGCGCAAAGGGAATATAATTGTATCGTAAACAGCAAGGGAGCTGCGGATAGGGTATCCGTGGCTCTTTTTTTGGTTCATGCGCTGATTTCATACACAAGGGGGGGCATGAAGTCCCGTGACTTCTTCACCCCTTTGATTTTTTATGACGACAAGGCAGGGAAAGCGAACGGGCTTTCCCTTGCTATTGCATATATATCAAGGAGCATAAGGAAAAATGTCTAAATTCATTTTCGTAACTGGCGGAGTCGTTTCAGGTCTCGGAAAGGGCATCACGGCTGCGTCACTGGGAAGACTTCTCAAGCAGCGCGGCTACAAGGTCACGATACAGAAGTTCGACCCCTACATCAACGTTGACCCCGGTACGATGTCGCCGTTCCAGCACGGCGAGGTCTTCGTCACTGATGACGGCGCTGAGACTGACCTTGACCTCGGTCACTACGAGCGCTTCGTTGACGAGAATCTGTCGGTTCACTCCAACGTCACCACCGGAAAGATCTACTGGAACGTCATCACCAAGGAACGCCGCGGCGACTACCTCGGCGGGACGGTGCAGGTCATCCCTCACATCACCAATGAGATAAAGGACAGGGTCTACAGCGCCGCAAATGAGGCGAACGCTGATGTGGTCATCACAGAGATCGGCGGTACGGTCGGCGACATCGAGTCCACTCCTTTCCTCGAAGCGATAAGGCAGGTCGGTACAGAGCAGGGACGCGAGAATGTCTGCTACATACACGTCACGCTCGTGCCGTACATTGCGGGCTCTGAGGAGCTCAAATCCAAGCCCACGCAGCACTCCACCAAGGAACTCCTTTCGATAGGTATACAGCCGGATATCATCGTCTGCCGCACCGAGAAGCGCATACCCGATGACATGGCTGAGAAGATAGCGCTGTTCTGCAATATCCGCAAGGAGGACGTTATCCAGAACCTCACTGCGCCGTCGCTCTATGAGGTGCCTATCTGGCTCGAGAATGAAGGCCTTGCACATTCGGTCTGCCGTCACCTCGGACTGACAGACAATGCTCCTGATATGACTGAATGGACGGAAATGGTAGACCGCGCAAAGAATGCAGACAAGAATGTCACCATAGGACTTGTGGGTAAGTACGTTGAGCTCCACGATGCTTATCTCTCGGTCGCGGAGGCGCTGCGCCACGGAGGAATAATCAACGACGCGGCAGTTGAGATAAGGTGGATAGACTCCGAGGAAGTCACCGCGGAGAACGCCGCTGAGACATTCAGGGACTGCAACGGTATCATCGTTCCCGGAGGCTTCGGTCACCGCGGAGTTGAGGGCATGATAGAGACTATCCGCTACGCCCGCGAGAACAAGGTCCCGTTCTTTGGCATTTGCCTCGGTATGCAGATGTCCGTCATCGAATTCGCACGGAACGTCTGCGACCTGAAGGGAGCGAATTCCGCTGAGTTCGGCGACACGCCCTATCCTGTCATCGACATCATGGAGGAGCAGCGGAACATCTCCGAAAAGGGCGGCACGATGCGCCTCGGACTGTATCCATGCAAGCTGACGGAGGGGTCACGGTGCCGCGGGATATACGGCGATGAGCTCATCTACGAGCGCCACCGCCACCGCTATGAATTCAACAACGCATTCCGTAAGGTGCTCACCTCGAACGGGCTTAAAATTGCGGGAATGTCGCCCGATGAGAAGCTCGTTGAGATAGTGGAGCTCGCCGACCACCCATGGTTCGTGGGAGTGCAGTTCCACCCCGAATTCAAGTCACGTCCGAACAAGCCGCAGAAGCTCTTCGCGGACTTCATTAGGGCTTCGCTTGAGAATGCATGAATGGCGGGGACTGGTGTCCCTGCACGGCTTACGAAATCTTATCTTCGGAGTGTGATAAAAATGAGATTCACAAAAATGCACGGCTGCGGCAACGATTACGTCTACGTCAACTGCTTCGAGGAGAGCGTGAGTTCCCCGCAGCAGCTCGCGACGCAGGTCAGCGACCGTCACTTCGGCATAGGCTCGGACGGGCTCGTGCTGATACTTCCCAGCGACAGGGCGGACTGCCGTATGCGTATGTTCAATCCCGACGGAAGCGAGTCGGAGATGTGCGGAAATGCCATTCGCTGCGTGGCGAAATACGTCTACGACAAGGGGATAGTCCACAAGCGCATCATCACGGTCGATACGCTCGCGGGCATAAAGATAATAGAGGTCCACACCGATGACAACGACATCGCGCGCACGCTCACAGTCGATATGGGAGCGCCGGTCACGGAGGCTGCGGAGGTACCGGTAATTGCTGAAACTTCGCCCGTCACCGATCTTGATCTCACAGCTCATGGCAGGGAGTTCAGGTTCACCTGCGTCTCCATGGGAAATCCCCACGCTGTAACCTTTATCAGTGAGAATGTGAGCGAATTTGACGTCGAAAAATACGGCAGGGTATTCGAGTGCGACGAGCATTTCCCGCGCAGGGCGAATATCGAATTTGCTGAGGTGATTGCTCCCGACCACCTGAAAATGCGTGTCTGGGAGAGAGGCACGGGCGAAACGCTCGCCTGCGGTACGGGCACCTGTGCGACAGTCGCGGCTGCCTGCCTGAACGGTATCAGCCCGCGCAAGCCGGTGAGAGTTGAGCTTCTTGGCGGCGAGCTGGTCATCGAGTGGAAGAAATCGGACGGACATATCTACATGACCGGTCCTGCGGAATATACATTTGAGGGAGAGTATTATGGCAAAGTTTAATGAGAGATTTCTTGACCTTAAGGAAAGCTACCTCTTCAGCGAGGTCGCGAAGAGAGTGAGCACATTCAAGGAGAAGAACCCTGACAGGGACGTTATAAGGCTTGGTATCGGCGATGTTACGCTGCCGCTCGGCGAGTCTGTAGTGCAGGCTATGCACCGTGCCGCTGACGAAATGGGCAAGGCTGAGACCTTCCGCGGATACGGTCCCGAGCAGGGCTACGACTTTCTCAGAGAGGCTATCGCCCGCCATTACAAGGAGATCGGCGCTGACATCGACGCGGACGAGATCTTTGTCTCCGACGGTGCAAAGTCCGACACCGGAAACATCACCGACCTCTTTTCTGCGGACAACACAGTCCTCATTCCCGACCCGGTTTATCCGGTCTATGTCGATACGAACACGATGAACGGGCGGAATATCGTTTACATGGACGGCTCAGCGGAGAATGATTTCCTCCCCATGCCTGACAGGAGCGTCCACGCGGACATCATCTACCTCTGCTCCCCGAACAATCCCACGGGCGCGTGCTACAACAGGCAGCAGCTTGAGGAGTGGGTGGATTACGCCCTCGCGAACGACGCAGTGATACTCTTTGATTCGGCGTATGAGAGCTTCATCTCTGACAAGGAGCTCCCGCGGACGATCTACAGCATAGAGGGCGCGAAGAAGTGTGCAGTGGAGTTCTGCTCGCTGTCGAAAACAGCCGGCTTCACGGGTACCCGCTGCGGATACACTATAGTCCCCAAGGCTATAAAGTCAGTGTCTCCTGACGGACGCGAGATGAGCCTTAACAAGATGTGGAACAGACGTCAGACCACGAAGTTCAATGGTGTGCCCTATGTCGTACAGAGAGCTGCGGAGGCTGTATTCAGCCCGGAGGGACAGCGTGAGTCAAAGGCTATGACTGCGGTATACCTCGAGAATGCGCGTATCATCGCCGACACTATGAACGACCTCGGCGTGCGCTACACAGGCGGCATCAATTCGCCGTACATCTGGTTCGAATGCCCGTTCGGCATGGACAGCTGGACATTCTTCGACCATATGCTCGAAAAGGCTGGGGTAGTCGGTACTCCCGGGGCTGGCTTCGGAAAGAATGGCGATAACTGGTTCAGACTGACTGCCTTCAACAATAAGGAGAACACCATTGAAGCCATGAAGCGCTTCCGGAAGCTGTTTGACTAAGATAGTCCGATAATAGGTATCATCAAAAAGGCATTAACGTGCCTTTTTGTTTTTTGTCCGGAAAACTCCGCAGCGGAGTGACATGCTGCTCTTCATCTTGATTTCCTCCACTGAACGTGTGGATAGCGGGGCGATTTTTGCTGAAATCGTGAAAAATATACAGATTCTATTGACTTTCGGGGAAGCATTCTGCTATAATCATTACATGATATGTTGTTCGACTAAATATACAAGGGGGATATATAATGAAGCAGTTTACCAGAAGAGCCGCAGGTGCGCTCCTCGCGGCGGGAATGCTCTTCGGCAGCGCAGCTCCGGTCTTTCCGCAGCTGATGGCCGGTGTGGACGTCTATGCCGGCGACAACGACTTCTCGTGGAGCAACTACAGCAAAAAGGACACCTCGTGGTGGAGCAGCTCCGAGGCGATAGGCATAGCCGACGAGATCGTACAGTATCAGCTCTCCGACGGCGGCTGGCGCAAGGACATGAAGACCGAGACCACCGGTTCGTGGAACAAGTCCACTATCGACAACAACGCGACCTGGGGGCAGATACGCTTCCTCGCGAAGATCTATTCAGCCACCGGCACGGAGAAGTACAAGACCTCCTGTCTGAAGGGCATAGATCTCCTGCTGAACGGTCAGTACAGCAACGGCGGCTGGCCGCAGGTCTTCAACGACCCCGGTACCTACCATGCTCACATCACCTTCAACGACACAGCTATGGTCGCGGTGCTGCGCGTTTTGCAGGACGTCTACAACGGTACCGAGGGCTTCGATTTCGTGGACAGCACCCGCAGACAGTCCGCGAAGAACGCGGTGGATAAGGGCGTGGAGTGCATACTCAACTGCCAGATAACCGTCAACGGTACACTGACCGCATGGGGTCAGCAGCACGACGAGTACACCCTTGCACCAGCCGCTGCGCGTGCATATGAGCTTCCCTCGATATGCACCGCCGAGAGCGTGGGGATCGTTGATTTCCTGCGCTCTCTGCCTGACCCCGATATTCGCGTGATACGCAGCATAAATGCCGCCGTCACGTGGTTCGATGCGGTGAAGCTCGAGGGGATAAAGTTCGACTGGAACTCCGACCAAACAGATAAGGTCGTGACGCAGTCCGCCGGCTCAACGATATGGGCGCGCTTCTACGACCTCCAGAACAGCAAGCCGCTCTTCTCAGACCGAGACGGTCAGGCTTACACTGACATCTCGCAGATAAGTCTCGAGCGCCGCACGGGCTATTCGTGGTACGGTACATGGTGTGCGAACAATATCAAGCTCGGGACGATCGCTGAGCCCGCTGAGTCCAAGGGGACGCATATCTACGTCGGCTACAGCGACAAGCAGAACAACTATAATACTATTCAGGAGGCTGTGAACGCTGCTGCTGCGCTGAATCCCACATCTGAGGATTCCCGCGTGAATATCCATATCGCTCCCGGCGTCTACCGCGAGCAGGTTTATGTGAACACACCGTACATCAGCTTCATCAACGACGACCCGACCAAGGAAGTCAAGATAACGTGGTACTACGGCATCGGCTACAAGTACTACAGCATGGGCAGCAACGGCTACTACGACGCCGCGAACGCTCAGAGCAAGTCCGCGAAAGGCGAGGCGACACGCTGGGGAAGCTCGGTCGCACTAAAAAGCGGTGCGGACTATTTTCGTGCTGAATACATCACCTTCGAGAACTCCTTCAACCGCTACGTCACCGACGAGGAGATAGCGGACGGCGTTGAGGTCTCGGGCAGCCAGTCGATAACCTTCCAGAGGGTGAATGGCGCGGACGTCACCAGCAAGACCGCGACCGAGCGTGCCGCTGCGATAGCAGTCGAGGGCGACAACAGCGAGTTCTACAAGTGTACTTTCCTCGGCAGTCAGGACACGCTGTTCACCGGCGGCACTGCGAGCTACTTCCGCGAGTGCGTCATCGAGGGTAACACTGACTACATCTTCGGCGGCGGAACAATGATCTTCCAGGAGTGCGAGCTGAAGTTCAGGGGTTACTCTGATAAGTCCGTGGGCGGTTACATAACCGCTGCAAAGGACAGCGGAAAGTACCTGTTCTACGGCTGCTCCGTCACAGGAACGAGCGGTATGCAGGTTGGCTCGGGATACTTCGGCAGACCGTGGGGACCTGCGGCTGACGTCGCATTCGCGAACACCAAGCTCCAGTACGAGAACATTATCACGTCTGCGGGCTGGACGTCAATGAGCGGAAACGACCCCGCGAACGCCAACTACAAGGAATTCAACACCACCGTGAACGGCAGCCCTGTAAATACCTCAGGGCGCGTCGCGGGGACAGTCAGATATTCGGGCGACGGTCTCGACGTTGACACCTACCTCAACGGCTGGGTGCCCTATTATTACGACCTCACGCATCCTGAGCCGGTCCTGCAGACCGTGCAGGGTTCGTGTTTCACGGTCATTCCCGACAACAACGCTTATCCGTCGCTCTGGAAGACAGACCCCGACTTACAGGCGGGCGACCTCGTCTACACTGACCGCGACATGGTCTACATCGCCCTCCCGCAGGAGCTCTTCGGTGCTGAGGCTGTCATCACTCCATGCGACGGCAAAAAGGTCAGCGGCGACCTCGCGAAGTTCACCGCGTCTGAGGACGTCACGCTGTACATTCTCCTCGATACGCGCGTGGAGAACTTCCCAGCGTGGATGAGCGGCTTCGAGAAACTCACGGAAACTGCTGCGAACGACCAGAGCGTTGAGTACTATGTATACAAAAAGTCCGTGAGCGCAGGGGAGAGCGTTACCCTTGGCTCGAACGGACAGAGTGCGTACTGTGTGAATTACACGGCAGCTGTGGTTAAGGCTGAACCTGCGGCGTGCGATGTAAACGGTGACGGAGCATTCAACGTTGCGGACGTCGTGCTCATTCAGAAATGGCTCCTTGCAGAGCCCGGAACCGAGCTGAAAAACTGGTCGGCAGCTGACCTCGACGGCGACGGTCAACTCACTGTGCTCGACCTCTGCCTGATGAGACAGAAGCTCGCAGAAATAAGCTGAACTGTGCGGTCTGGTAAGATGCTACTCAAAATGATCACTGACATCAGACATAATATCACCCCGAAAATGAACGAGCAGCAATGACCGGATCTACGCGGTTATTGCTGCTCGTTATATTTTTATTCTGCCACATCCTGCGGGAGTTTTCAAAAGGTAATCCTGCACAAAGCTGAGGGAGCGCCTCAGACCTGTGCATGCTCTTACTCCTCAGGCTCCTTTATCTCGCCGACGATCGGTACGGGGTCGATGCCCTGACGGGTGTAGTAGTCCGAAAGAGCGCAGCGCACTGCCTGTTCCGCGAGCACGGAGCAGTGTATCTTAACCGGCGGGAGACCGTCGAGAGCCTCGACAACTGCCTGATTCGTGAGCTTGAGGGCGTCGTCTATGCTCTTGCCCTTGATGAGCTCAGTAGCCATGGACGACGTTGCAACAGCCGCGCCGCAGCCGAAGGTCTTGAACTTCGCGTCTGTGATGATACTTCCGTCTATTTTGAGGTACATCTTCATGATGTCTCCGCACTTGGCATTGCCGATCTCGCCGACTCCGTCAGCGTCCTCTATCTCGCCGACATTTCTGGGATTCGAGAAATGGTCGAGCACTTTTTCACTGTACTGCATATTTATCCTCCTGTATTATTCGTATTTCTGACCCTTCATCATCTTTTCCCACACCGGGGACATCGCCCTCAGACGCTCCACGACCTTCGGTACGACCTCGAGGATATAGTCCACGTCCTCGTCAGTAACGTCCTCTTCTATCGAGAGCCTCATCGAGCCGTGCGCGACTGCGTGCTCAAGTCCGAGCGAGAGCAGGACATGGGACGGGTCGAGCGAGCCCGATGTACAAGCCGAGCCGGACGAAGCGCAAATGCCGTTCATGTCGAGCATGAGCAGCAGGGATTCGCCCTCAATGCCCTCTATAGAGATGTTGAGGTTGCCAGGCAGACGCTTGTCCCTGTCGCCGTTGAGGCGTGTGTAGGGGAGCTTGAGTATGCCGTCGATGAGCCTGTTCCTGCGGGGAGTGATGACCGCCGCCTTCTCAGCGATGTTCTTTGTCGCGGACTCAATCGCCACGCCGAGCCCGACGATAGCGGGGACGTTTTCCGTACCGGCACGCTTGCCGCGCTCCTGACCGCCGCCGTGGATAAGGTTCGGGAGGATAAGTCCCTTGCGGACATACAGCGCCCCGATACCCTTCTGCGCGTGGATCTTGTGACCCGAGAGCGAGAGCATATCAATGCCCTGCCTGTGGACGTCGATATCAACGTGTCCCACGGCCTGAACGGCGTCCGTGTGGAACAGTACGCCCTTTTCGTGGCATATCGCCGCGATCTCCTCGATGGGCTGTATCGTGCCGATCTCGTTGTTCGCGTACATTATCGTGACGAGTGCTGTGTCCTCTCGGATAGCGTTCTTCACGTCCTGCGGGTCGATGAGACCCTTGTCGCTGACGGGGACGTAAGTCACCTCAAAGCCATGCTTTTCGAGATATTCAGTGGTGTGGAGCACAGCGTGGTGCTCGAACACTGACGTCACGATGTGCTTTTTGCCCTTTTTAGCCATGAGCTCCGCAGTGCCCTTTATCGCCCAGTTATCGGACTCCGAGCCGCAGCTCGTGAAGTATATCTCGCGAGGGTCAGCACCGAGCGCCTTCGCGACCTTTTCACGGGAGGTCTCGACAGCCTTCTGGGCGTCCCTGCCGAGCTTGTAGATGCTCGAAGCGTTGCCGTAGCCAGTGCGGAAGTACGGCAGCATAGCCTCGAGGACTTCCTCCGACACTGCTGTAGTTGCGGCGTTATCGGCATATATGAATCTTTTTTCCATTGTATTCCTCCATATACGGTATATAGATAAAACCTATTGATATAGTATATTATACCACGCTGTTACAGAAATGTCAAGCATATTTCTGAAAAAGGCTGTGCGATCGCACAGCCCTGCACTCAGTAATTCAGTTTTTCTGTCGTGTAGCCGTCCAGAACTGTGAGCATATCCCTTGCGACAGCCTTTGCTCCAGGTAGGTCGTGGAGGAGGTAGTTCCCGCACTCCTTTCGCTCGGAGCCGGGTATCTTTCCGCTGAAATCAGCTACGAACCTGAAGCTCTCCTGCACGAGACGTATCGCCTGTTCGTGCGGCACATTGTCGCGGAGTATGAGGTAGAATCCGGTCAGGCAGCCCATTGGTCCGACGTAGATCACGCTGTCGGAGAACTCGCTGTTGCGCGCGTAGGTGGCGAACAGGTGCTCGAAGGTGTGGAGTGCGCCGTTGGTGAGGTAGTCCCCGCCGTTGGGCTTTTTCATGCGTATGTCGTAGGTCACGGCGTCGCCGTCGATACGGGAGATATACATTCCCTTCTCGAGCTTGTCATGGTCTACGGTGAAGCTCGCTATAGTCTTCATAATATCACTCCTTCGGCATTTTCCTGCGGATATCGTTCAGGCGCTCAAGTGCGTTCTCGAGCGTTTCGTTCTTTTTTGCGTAGTGGAAGCGAATGTATCTGTTCTCAGGCTCCTTGAAGAAGCTCGAGCCGGGGACTGCTCCCACGCCGACGTACTCAGCCAGCTTTTCGCAGAACACGAGGTCGCTCTGGTAGCCGAACTCCGAGATGTCGAGCAGTATGTAGTACGCGCCCTGCGGGACAGTGTGCTGCAAGCCGATACGGTCGAGACCGTTCAGGAAGAGGTCGCGCTTCTCGGTGTACTTGTCCTGGAGCCACTTGTAATAGTCGTCGCCGAAGCGCAGACCCGTGACCGCTGCCTCCTGCAAGGGTGCAGCCGCGCCAACTGTGAGAAAGTCGTGTACCTTCTTCACGGTGTCGATGATGTGCGGCGGCGCGATGACGTAGCCCAGTCTCCAGCCGGTTATGGAGTAGGTCTTGGACAGCGACGAGCATGAGATAGTGCGCTCCCACATATCAGGCAGCGACGCGAAATAGACGTGCTTGTGGGGAGCGTAGACGATGTGCTCGTAGACCTCGTCGGTGATGACGAAAGTGTCGTACTTTTTCGCAAGGTCGGCGATCACCAGCAGCTCCTCGCGGGTGAATACCTTTCCGCACGGATTGGAGGGATTGCAGAGTATCAGCGCCTTGGGGTGCTGCCTGAATGCGGCTTCGAGGACATCAGCGTCGAAGCTGAATTCCGGGGGTATCAGCGGGACATAGATAGGCTCAGCGCCGGAGAGTATCGTATCCGCGCCGTAGTTCTCATAGAACGGAGAGAACACGATGACCTTGTCCCCGGGGTTGGTGACGGACATCATCGCCGCCATCATAGCTTCAGTGCTTCCGCAGGTGACGACTATCTCACCGTTGGGGTCGATGTTTCTTCCCATGAGGCGGGACTGCTTCTCCGCGAGCGCCTCACGGAAGTTCTGTGCGCCCCATGTTATCGAGTACTGGTGGAAGTCCTCGCGGGTGACCTCTGCGAGGCGGTCGAGTATCTCCCTCGGGGGCTCGAAGTCGGGGAAGCCCTGTGAGAGATTCACTGCGCCGTATTTATTGGAGATCCGCGTCATACGCCTTATAACGGAATCGGTAAAGGTCGCTGTGCGGTTTGAAAGTTCTGGCATGATCGTTCCTCCTGAATCAGAAAAATGTAGGGGCTGGCGTCCCCGACAGCCCACATAAATTATCATGGGACGTCGAGGACGCCGTCCCCTACGGTTCATTTAATGCTTATTATCTCGTAAGGCACGGGCGAGCGGAACTCGCCCCTACGTCTTATTTTACCACTCTTAGATGTTGTAGTCAATATTTCTTTCGTCGATAACACGTCTGGACTTGTGCTCAGAACGTGTATCCAGACCGCCGTCCGGGTGAACGACTACTCTTGCCGGCTTAACGCCGATACGGGCCTTCAGAGCTGCACTTACCTCAGCTGCTACTGTGTCGTCATCCTTTGCAACGCCTGCTGCCTTCTCGACCTCAACTGCGTACTTGCTTGTGAAGTCCTTCTCGAAGATACGGATGAGGTACTCACCTGTAAGGTCGCTCTGCTCACGGATAACAGCCTCAATGTCGCTCGGGAATACGTTAACAGCGGAAACGATGAACATATCGTCCTTTCTGCCGAGAATATTAATTCTGCCGTGTGTACGTCCGCACTTGCAGGGGGTGATGTCGATGCGTCCGATGTCGCCGGTCTTGAATCTGATGAGCGGACGAGCATGCTTGCGGAGCGTGGTGAATACGAGCTCGCCTGTCTGACCGGGCTCGAGGACCTCGCCTGTGTGGATATCTACTGTCTCAACGAGAATGTGGTTCTCAGCGATGTGCAGACCGTCGTGGTATTCGCACTGTGCTGCGCAGGCGCCGAAGATGTCAGACAGACCGTAGAAGTCGAATACCTCTGCGCCCCAGATGTCCTCGATAGCCTTGCGGGTAGCGTCGATGGAGCCGCCGAGCACACCGGCAACGATGATCTTCTTGATGTTGAAGTCCTTCTTCGGGTCATAGCCAGCCTTGAGAGCCTTCTCACCGAGCTGCCATGCATAGGACGGGGAAGTCCAGATGACTGTGGGCTGGTATGTCTTGAGTATGAAGAGGAGTCTTTCGCTCGGGAGAGTACCGCCCCAGATACATAATGCACCGAGATTCTGTGCGCCTATTACGTCAGGTCCGCCGACATAGAGAGAGAAGTTGAGCGCGTGAACGTAGCGGTCGTTGGGTCTCATTCCTATCTGCCAGAACCAGCGGCTCTCAGTGTCCTGGAATTCGTCGAAGTCCTTCTTCGTGAACGGGCTCATAGTAGGAACTCCGGTCGATCCGGACGATGTGGAAATGAATACAACGTCCTCCTCCGGAACTGCTGCGAGCTCACCGAGGAACGAGCCAACGCCCTGGGTGTCGCGCTGTGTCTTCTTGTTGATGAACGGGAACTTCTGGATATCCTTGAGTGTCTTGATATCCTCGGGCTTAACGCCTGCCTCGTCGAACGAACGCTTGTAGTAGGGAGCGTTGTCGTATGCGAACTTCACGATCTCCTTCAGGTCTTCAAGCTGTCTCTTCTCGAGTTCCTCGCGGGGGAGCGTTTCAAGCTCCTCATTCCAGAATTTGCTGTTGATATCTCTGCTCATTGTTATTTCCTCCATTACTTAGTAGTTATATCTGTTTGGTATGATTTTATTATACATCACATTTCTGCATTTGTCCAATACCATAGTTTTATGGTGAGCTATAGGCGATCCTTATAGCTCAAAATTCTTTCCGATAAAGTCCCATTTCTTGTCGCGGGAGGCTGTGATGACCTGTATATCGTCATCTGTGAGGTGCTTGAAGCGTCCCTGCTTTTTCAGGTAAGCAGATACGTCCGTGAACTCCTTGGGCTTATGGTTGAGCTTGAATGTGCCGTTCTCGTACTCGGCAAGGTACCACAGTCCGCAGTCCACGACCTCCTTGGCGATGTCCACAGTGGCGTCGGGAGCGATACCCCAGCCGGTCGGACACGGCGCGATGACGTGTATGTACTTCGTGCCCTTGATCTGCGAAGCTTTCTGCACCTTCTGGATGAAATCGTAGATGTAGCCGACGCTCGCCGTCGCCGCATAGGGGATATCATGTGCGGCGGCAATCTCGAACATATTCTTCTTCGGTCGGATATTTCCGTGGATATTCGCGCCCGCTGGCGTGGTCGTGGTCTTGGCGCCGAAGGGCGTCAGACCGGACTTCTGTATACCCGTGTTCATGTAGGCTTCGTTGTCGTAGCAGATGTAGATTATGTTGTCATTGCGGTCGATAGCGCCGGAAAGCGCCTGTATGCCGATGTCTGCGGTGCCGCCGTCGCCGGCGAAGCCGACTGCTGTGAAGTCCTTGTAACCCTTTGCGCGGAGTCCCGCTTCAACGCCTGTGAGCATGGAAGCAGTGCCCGCAAAGGTGGAGATTATGGAATTGTTCGAGAAGCAAAGCTGCGGGAAATTGAATCCGACAGCTGACATACAGCCTGCCGGAAGCACAGATACTGCGTTCTGTCCGAGGACCTTCAGCGCTGCCCTTACTGCAAGGCTTCCGCCGCAGCCCGCACACGCCTTGTGTCCGTAGAAGTATTCCTCGCGCGAAATGCTGTCCGCGACCTTATTCGCCATTGTCCTCGCCTCCTATGCCGATGAAATTGATACTCTCCGTGCCGTTTGCGATGTCGTTGTAGATGTTTTCGATGTCAGCGGGGGAGATATTGCGTCCGCCGAGCCCGCCGATGAAGTTGTAGCCGGGAACGTCCACTCCAGCCTTTTTCAGCGCGGAGTTTACGTTCGTGAAGACCGTACCCTCGTTGCCGAAGCTGATGTCCTTTTCGAGGACGGCGTAAGCCTTGGCATTCCGAAGGACATCGGCGATCTCTCTGTTCGGGAACGGGCGCACATAGCGTATGCGGACAACTCCCGCCTTAACGCCCTGACTGCGCAGCTTATCAGCTGTCTCGCGGCAGAGTCCCGCGATGCTTCCGAGCGTCACGATAATGTAGTCGGCGTCGTCGGTGAGGTAGTTCTCGGTCAGACCGGTGTACTGTCTGCCGAATATCTTTGCGAAATCAGCCTCGACCTCGTTCACGACCTCAGCCGCAGCGAGCAGTCCATTGTGCTCTTTGTACTTGAAGATGTAGTTGGTGTCGGGACCCGCCGAGAAAGCCATGTTCTTAGGGTTCTCGAAGTCAATGCGGTTGTCGGTCTCGTAGGGCGGCAGGAATTTGTCTGCCTGCTCGCGTGTCGGGATATCGACTGTCTCATATGTATGCGTGAGGACGAAGCCGTCGAGATTCGCCATATAGGGCGTCTGCACACGCTTGTCCTCGGCGATCTTATAGCTCATCAGCGCGAAGTCGAGAGCCTCCTGTGCGTTCTCCGCGTAAGCCTGTATCCAGCCGCTGTCGAGCTGCGAAAGGCTGTCGCGCTGGTCGCCGTAGATGTTCCACGGGAGAGCAGTGGAGCGGTCAGCGTTCATCATGACTATGGGGAAGCGTCCGCCTGCCGCATAGTAGAGACATTCAGCCATATAGAGGAGCCCCTGTGAGGAGGTTGCTGTGAAGGCTCTTGCGCCAGCTGCGCTCGCACCGATCGCACACGACAGTGCGGAGTGCTCGGACTCGACGTGGACGTACTCTGCCTTGAGACTGCCGTCTTCGACCATTTCCGAAAGCCGCTCAACGACGATAGTCTGCGGGGTTATCGGGTAAGCGGAGATTACCTCCGGACGCGCAAGACGTAAGCCCTCGGCAAATGCCTCGTTGCCAGATAAGAATTTTCTGCTCATTTGCGCTCCGCCTCCATTTCTATAGCCTTGATCCTGCATATTTTCGCGCATATACCGCAGCCCTTGCAGAAGTCGTAGTCGATGACAGCCTTGCCGTCATTTATCGAGATTACGCCGTCGGGACAGTACAGGTAACACTGCTCGCAGCCGACGCACTTTGAGGTATCAATAACAGGGCGGATACTCCTCCAACCGCTGTTGACAGTGGTGAGGTAACCCGCCTCAAACGATGTGTTTTCGGGGATATCAGCAAAGCCGAAGTCCTTTTTTTCTCTTATGTAGGGTCTCATTCTGCCACCTCCTGCATAGCCTTCAACAGTGCGCTGATATTGCGCTCCTGTATTTTCGCGGGCATATAGTTTTTGATAGCTTCAACCGCTTCATCTGACGTAACCACGCCCGAAAGTCCCACAAGGAGCCCGAACATCACAGTGTTTGCAGTAGGCAGCTTAAACTCAGCCGAAATACCGTCGGCGTCGAAGGTGAGTGCTCCGTCGATCTTATTTTTGGAGTTCACGATAATAGTCCCTGTGGACTTCAGAAGACCATGAAGCTGGGGACTGTAAAGCGTATCGTCGAGAATGACGATGTAGTCAGCTTTTTCGGTCTGGCTCCTGTCCACAACTGGCTTGGTGTCGAGCTTTGTGAATGCTCTCACGGGAGCTCCTCGGCGCTCTGGTCCGAATGACGGAAAGGCAAGCGCGTACTTGTTCGCGTCGTTTATCGTATATGCCGCTCCGAGCAGCTTTGCGGCAGTGAATGCACCCTGTCCGCCGCGCCCGAGCCAGATTATCTCTTGCATAGTGATCCTCCTGTAGTTCGTGTATAGGTCAATTATATACCCGTTGTAGGTATAAGTCCAATACGAAAGTACTATCCTCAGCTATAGGTTCAGTCTATATTCAGGTAGAGCTTTATCTCGCGGATATAGGTCTCTGCCATTTTGCTGAGGAGGACATTCTTCAGCGTGATATAGCCTATTTCCATTACCTCGTCGGACTCGTCCTCAAATGGGACTGCGATGTAGTCCGAGCCGTTGAGCTCCTCGCAGATTATGCCCGAGCACAGCGTGTAGCCGTTCAGACCTATCATCAGGTTGAGCATTGTAGCTCGGTCGTTCGCCTTGATAGTGCGCTGGTAGTCCGCGGTGCTCAGCAGCTCTTCCGCGAGGTAGAATGTGCTGTTGTCGCCCTGCTCGAACGACAGGCACGGGTAGTCCGAGAGCTGCTCAAAGGTTATCTTTTTCTCGTTTGCCAGCGGGTGACCCTTCCAGAGGTAGACGTAGGGACTGCACTTGGTCAGCGGGTGGAATTCAAGTCCGTTGGAGTGCAGCAGCTTTGTTATCGACTTGCGGTTGAAGTCGTTGAGGTAGATGATACCTATCTCGCTCCTCATGGTCGCGACGTCGCTGATGACCTCCGAGGTCTTGGTCTCGCGGACCGCGAATTCGTACTTCGCCGTGTCGAATTCCTTGACCATTTCCACGAACGCCTTTACCGCGAATGAGTAATGCTGGGTCGATACGCCGAACTTCTTCTTCACGTTTCCCTTGCCGCTGTATTTCTCGGAGAGCACCTCGAACTGTCCCACGACCTGACGGGCGTACTGCACGAACTCAGCGCCGTCGTTGGTGAGCGTTACGCCGCGTCCGCTGCGGTTGAATATCTTTATGCCGATCTCCTTTTCGAGCTCCTGCACCGAGGAGGTGAGGGAGGGCTGCGAAACATAGAGCTGCTCCGCTGCTTTGTTCATAGAGCCTGTAGCTGATATCGCGAGTATGTATTTAAGCTGCTGTAAAGTCATTGTTTACCTCCATTATTTGTAGTTGAGCGGACTGTTATTAGTTGGTAAGGCTTACGGAGAAAGACTTGCGTCCCGTACTTGTAAGCGAGCTTGCAATCGTCTGCGCGAACTGCCCGCGGGGGATCCCCGCTCAATCGTATAATCCTGTACTGAAATACCTGTCGCCGCGGTCGGGGAATACCGTCACGATATTGCCCTTCGCGCCGCTCTCAACGAGCTTCAGGACCGCTGCCATAGCTGCTCCCGAGGATGAGCCTGCGATTATGCCCTCGGTCTTCGCGAGCAGATGCGCTGTACTGAACGCCTCGTCGTCGTTCATCTTTATAACTCCGTCAACGAGGGACATATCCATGGTCTCCGCGATGAAGTCGTTTCCGATACCCTCGATGTTGTAGTCAGCGTGCTCACCGCCGCCCATAGTCGAGCCGACGGGGTCCGCGAGAATTCCCTTGGTCTGCGGGTTTCTCTCCTTGATGTAGCGGAGGATACCGGTGTAGGTTCCGCCGCTTCCGGCGCCAGCTACAACGTAGTCGATGTGACCGTCGAGAGCTTCGTATATCTCACGTCCGGTCGTTTCGTAGTGGGCGAGGGGATTGCTCTGATTTTTGAACTGCTCCAGCGAAATAGAGCCGGGTATCTGCGCCTTTATCTCCTCAGCCTTTGCGACTGCACCGAGCATTCCGAGCTCGCGGGGAGTGTTAACTACCTCCGCACCGAGCGCACGCAGCAGTGACTGCTTCTCCGCGGAGAATTTCGTCGGTACTACGAATATGATTCTGTACCCTCTGTTCAGTGCCGAGAAAGCTATTCCCAAACCGGTATTGCCGGCGGTCGCTTCAACGATCGTCCCGCCCGGCTTCAACAGTCCGCGGCGCTCGGCGTCGTTTATCATGTACAGACCCGTGCGGTCCTTGACGCTGCCCGAGGGGTTCCAGAGCTCGAGCTTCGCGAAGACGTTCACGCCCTCCGCCTTGACTATATTTCCGAGCCTCACCAGCGGTGTATTGCCGATGAGCGCCTGCATAGAATCATAGTAATTCATCACTTTACCTCCGCTTTTTCTATCGCCTGTGCGATGTCAGAAAGAATGTCGTCGATGTTCTCGATGCCGACCGACAGGCGGATAAGTCCGTCCGTAATGCCGACCTTTTTGCGTATATCAGCCGGGATAGAGGCGTGGGTCATGGTCGCGGGGTGGCATACGAGCGACTCCACTCCGCCGAGGCTCTCCGCGAGGGAGACAAGCTCCAGACTCTCGAAAAACGTGCGTATATCGTAGTTCTCATGCAGCTCGAAGGAAATCATCGCGCCGCCGTTCTTAGCCTGCTTTTTATTTACCTCATAGCCCTGAGACGTCGGAAGTCCCGGGTAGTAGACATTCTTCACCGCCTTGTGCTCCTCAAGGAAGAGAGCCGCTTTTTCAGCATTTTCAACGTGTCTGTCCATGCGCACTGCGAGGGTCTTGATACCTCTGATTAGGAGGAACGAATCGAACGGTCCGAGCACTCCGCCTGTTGAGTTCTGTATAAACGCTATCTTCTCCGCGAGCTCGGGTGTGCTGACAACTGCGAGACCCGAAACTACGTCGCTGTGACCGCCGAGGTACTTAGTCGCGCTGTGAACTACGATGTCCGCGCCGAGTGCGATGGGCTTCTGGAGGTAGGGCGTCATGAAGGTGTTGTCGACGATGACGAGCAGACCGTGTCTGTGGGAGACCTCCGCTACTGCCGCAATGTCGGTGACGGTCATGAGCGGGTTCGCGGGGCTCTCGATGATGACAGCCTTCACATCGTCAGTGATCTGGCTCTCGTAGACGTCGAGGTCAGCAGTATCTGCGATAGTGTAGGTGAAGTCGAAGTGGTTGAAGACCTTGCTCAGCAGACGGAACGTGCCGCCGTAAACGTTGCTCGAAATGAGCACGCGGTCACCGCTGTGGAGAAGGCTCAGTACTGCGGTCAGTGCAGCCATTCCAGAACCGAAAGCGAAACCTGCGTAGCCGCCTTCGAGGTCCCTGATGAGAGCCTCGAGAGCCTCACGGGTGGGGTTGCCTGTGCGGGAATACTCATAACCGCGCATTTTTCCGAGACCGTCCTGCTTGTAGGTGGAGGTCTGGTATATCGGGATATTTACGGCGCCTGTGTGCTCGTCAATGGAAATGCCTCCGTGGATAAGTGCTGTTTCTGTATTTTTAAAATTGCTCATAATAATTCTCCTTTTTTAATGCGGGGCGCCGAGGGCGGCGTCCCCTACAATTATTCTAATACCTGATACCTAATTATTCATAGTCATAGCCCGCAGTGTAAGTCGCCGAGATCAGACTGACGTTTTCAAATGCTTTCAGACCGTCCGTGCGTCCGTCGAAGTACTCACGCTGGACCTTTTCGGGCGTCATATAGGTGTCTATCTGGAAGCCGAGGGAGTAGAGCGCGCGTGAAACTTCATTGTAGTCGAAACCGCCGCGCATTACCTCTCCGAGCGACTCTGTTATCTGTTCAAGACGTGCGACCCTGCCGGGGAATGTGCCGGTCTTTATCGGGTAATCAAACACGAGCCGGCTCCCGAGTGCTGACAGCTCAGCCATTTGCTTCAGTGTATCCGTGAAGACCTCGAGTGTCAGGTAGTAGGACACGCCGAGTATGCTGAAGAACGTCTTTTTTGTCGGGTCGAAACCCGCATCGAGGAGCTTGTCGCACATTCGCTCCTTCTCAAAATCGACCGGTACATAATGAACATTCGGACGCAGGATCCATTCGAGCTCCTTTATCTTTTCGAGCTTGTAGCGCTGGGTGTCGGGGTGATCTATCTCGAATATCTCGATGTTCTCGTTGGCGTTGCGGAATGCAAATGTGTCGGAGCCGGCGCCGCAGATGACATACTGTACCTTGCCGTTTTTCGCGGCGAAATCCTCAAGCCTTATCTCGTTGAAGTGTACCCGCGAGAGCGGTATCGGGGCGATGTACTCGATGATGAGCTGCTCTGTGTCATCTCGGGTGAAGTGCTGTGTGCCGTCGAATCCGCTGCTTATCATGTCGTATATCGCTTCGTATTCGTCCTTGCCCATGAAGTCGTAGGCGAGGTAGTCGTCGTATATTTTCTGGCGTGAGCGGTTCGAGTGCCAAGCCCTGACGAATGCACACATTTTAGCAGTTACGCTTTCTCTTTCATTGACCATAAAAACCTCCAAAACATAAAAAAGCGCAGAATACGTCCTGTATTCCGCGCTGAGACAGCCGAAGCCGCCGTATACTCATCAATGTCAGAAAATGGCGCAACATCGCTGAGCATAAGCACGCGGGATACGTTTACACATCATATTACACATACAACATATCAAACACATAGCTTTCATGTTCAGCGGTCCTTTCTCAAAACTTTGTATTCCTATCGGAACTATATGTATTATATCATATAGCTGAGGCACTGTCAATAGGCTCAAGCTATATTCGGCAAAAGTTATAGAATTGTTCGGCTATCAACATCGGATTTTTACAGATGTGAAAAACGCAAAGATAATACCCCTGAACATATAGTTCAGAGGTATTGATTCATCGCTTCCAGCGGAGCAGACGGTTCTGCAGCTTGTTGAACAGGAATGTCACAGCAATCACCACAAAACCGATAACGAGGAGTCCGGTTATCGTGCGGGTGTAGTCGCCGAAGTCGGAGTAGTACTTGACGTAGTAGCCCATGCCGTCCTTTGCTGCTATCATCTCCGCGGAGGTCAGCAGTATGAACGACACGCTGAGTCCCTGGTTGCAGCCGAGGAATATCTGCTGTAAGGACGCGGGAAGTATCACTCGGAACAGCATCTCCGGCTTGCTGACGTTCAGCACCTTTGCCGAGTCGATTATCCTCTTGTCAACGCCGAGCACACCGCTCATAGTTCCGGCGAAAACCGGCCAGAACGTCGCAAGGAAGATAACGAAGACCGATACGGACTTGAATGTGGGGAGAAGTGCGATACCGTAGGGTATATATACTATCGGAGGTATCGAGCTGAAAAACTTCGTGATGTATGTAGCTGCACTGCCGACTCTCGCGCTCCAGCCTATGAAGAGTCCGAGCGGGACAGCTATCGCTACTGCGATAAGGAAGCCCTTGATAGTCGTGCCGAGGGAGCTGAGTATGTTCACCCAGATCTTGTCTCTGTCCTCGACGAACTGGTTGATGACCTTGCCCGGTGCGGGGAAGAGCTGCGGATTGAGGTAGTTGAACTTAGCCGTCGCGAGCGACCACACTCCCAGGAATACGAACAGGAAGCCTGCTATGTCAACGAGCAGTGCAAGCGAGTTCTCCTTCTTGATGAGCGCCGATGCTATGAGCACGACGATCTCAACTCCTACTGCGAATCTGACGAGCAGCGATGTGTAAACGGGGTATGTTGCCTGATCCGGGAGCAGCTGTATGAGCAGCAGCACAATGAACAGGATATGTGCTATGCGGAGATAGCGTTTCTTTATCGTCATAGTACCACCTCGTCTCCGCCGATACGCTCGGCAATGTCATTGTAGAGGAGCGAGAGCAGTCTGTTGCGGAATTTACCGTATTCGTCCGTCTTGACCAGGTCCTCGCGTCTGCGGGGACGGTTGAACGGTACATTGACCACTTCATTCACTGTGCCTGGATGAGCGGTGAGGACAACTATCTTGTCCGAAAGCAGGATAGCCTCATCGATGTCGTGTGTTACGAATACGACTGTCTTGCGGGGCTCTGTTCCGTCGCCCTCCCAGAGCTTGAGGAGGAGCTCCTGTAAGATGACGCGGTTCTTGGCGTCGATAGCGCTGAACGGTTCATCCATGAGGAGTATCTGAGTGTCCATCGCAAGCGCTCTTGCGATAGCCGCACGCTGCTGCATACCGCCCGAGAGCTGCGAGGGGAACTTGTTGCCGAAGCCGGAAAGTCCCACCTTTGTGAGGTATTCGTCAGCGATCTTTGCGCGCTCGCTGCGTCTTACATCGTGGCGTGCCTGCTTGATACCGAATTCGATGTTCTTTCTTGTAGTCATCCACGGGAAGAGGGAGTAGTGCTGGAAAACGACTCCTCGCTCCGTACCTGTGCCGTGGAGCTCCTTTCCGTCTATCTGAACGGTGCCGCCGGCAGGGGCATAGAGCCCCTCCAGCACACTTAGCAGAGTAGATTTTCCGCAGCCGCTCGCGCCGATAACGCTTACGAACTCGCCGTCAGCGACTCCGAACGAAACGTCGTGGAGCGCGTTGAAGCTGCGCTTGTTTTCTGTATAATTAACTGTGAGGTCTTTGATCTCGATCTTATTCGTAGTCATCAAAATTCTCCTTCAAAGATATGTAAATGTCGTCGTTTTTTGTGTTTGTGTGTTTTTACCGACGCCGCATTCGCTCAGAATTGATGATATGTCTGTAGCTTTTCATGTCTACCACTCCTTGTCTTTCTCTAAGAGTAATCATACCACACCTATAGGCTTTTGTCCAATATCCAAACTTTATGGTCACTTATAGGCGGGAGCTATTAGAGCGAAAAAAATCTCCGAGGGGGTGACCCTCGGAGAAAACACAGATCAATTATTCGATTTTTGCCGGTGATACGGTATCATGCTCATTTACGCATTTGTCTGAGCCAGCATATCTTTTACCGCTTCGAGGAATTCCTCGAACGACTTGCCCCTGAATTCAGTGCTCTTATTATAAATGAGTATCAGCGAAGCGTCAACGCCGTCAATCACGCCGTCGCCGTTTACATCCGCGCGGATCTGCTGGTCGTAGGTTAAGTAATCATTCTCTGCGAAAGCAGTCAGAGCGTTGAAGTAGAGGATCATCGAAGCATCGACCGCATCAATGACTCCGTCGTAGTTGACGTCGCCGAGGAGGAATGTATGTCTGAGCGTCCAGCGTATCACTATTCTGTGCGGATTTACGAAGATGTTGAGCTCTTCGCCATAAACATTCGTCGTTGTACACGAGATGATCTCGCCGTCCTTAATGACTGCTATGACATCGTTGAATCTCTTGTCTGCGCCCTCGGTGATGTCGCTGAATGTGTAGGTGCCGTCCGCAAAGTCGAACTGCACGTCCTCCTCAACGGCTACCCACTCGAGCGTTTCGCCGCTTTCCTTGTTGATCATCATCTTGTCAACTGCACGCATCTGCTCGGTGTCGAAGTCTATCGGAGCTCCGTCCTCGTCTACGCCCGTGAGCGCTATCGTTACGCCGATAACCTGGCTCTGATCCAGCGAGAACGGCAGAGGCTCAGTTGTAGTGGTCGTGGTAGTTGTTGTGGTGGTAGTTGTAGTGGTTGATGTGGAGGTCGAAGTTGAAGTAGAAGTTGATGATGTAGTGCTCGAAGTCGTTGATGTGGAAGTGCTCGTAGTGGTGGAAGTAGTAGTGCTTGTGCTCGTAGACGTCGAAGTTGACGTACTTGTTGAAGTGGTGGTGCTTGTGGTAGTAGTCGTAGTTGAAGTCGAAGTACTTGACGTCGTTGAGGTCGTGGTAGTGGTTGTTTTGGTTGTAGTGGTAGTTGTGGTCGCCTTCGTGGTGGTAGTGGTCGTAGCCTTGGTGGTAGTGGTCGTAGCCTTGGTGGTAGTAGTCGTAGCCTTGGTGGTAGTAGTCGTAGCCTTGGTGGTAGTAGTTGTAGCCTTGGTGGTAGTAGTTGTAGCCTTGGTGGTAGTAGTTGTAGCCTTGGTGGTAGTAGTTGTAGTCTTGGTGGTAGTAGTCGTAGCCTTGGTGGTAGTAGTCGTAGCCTTGGTGGTAGTGGTGGTAGCCTTGGTGGTAGTAGTCGTAGCCTTTGTGGTAGTGGTCGTAGCCTTGGTGGTAGTAGTTGTAGTCTTGGTGGTAGTAGTCGTAGCCTTGGTGGTAGTAGTGGTAGCCTTGGTGGTAGTAGTTGTAGTAGTTTTGGTGGTAGTAGTTGTAGCCTTGGTGGTAGTAGTTGTTGTAGCCTTAGTGGTAGTGGTCGTAGCCTTTGGGGTAGTAGTTGTAGCCTTAGTAGTGGTAGTAGTTGCCTTTGTCGTGGTAGTTGTAGTTGCCTTTGTTGTGGAGCTCGACGTCGATGTGCTTGTTGTAGAAGAAGTAGTCGTGGAGGAAGTTGTAGAGGAGGTCGTAGACGAAGAAGTGGTCTTAGGGGCGGAGGTAGTTGCTGTGCCGATAGTGAATGTTCTTACCGTCTTGCCGGTGTAATTGCCGGTGAAGATTATCTCCACAGTACCCGTTCCCGGCTCGGTATTGTTGCTGTACTTGAGTGTGTAATCAGTTCCCTCGACGAGCTTCGTACCGTTGAACGAAACAGTCACGGCGGGCTGCTTGGGAGTACCGTCCGCATTGCCTGCGTCACCGACAGTTATCACGAGTCCGTCACTGTCTGTCGGGTCGAGTGCGGATATCCTCCACGGGTGAGGAGCGAGTGCGTCCTCAGCAAGCTCGTAGTTGTCGGTGTCATATGTCACCTCAGCGGAAGCTACATAAGTTCCCGCATTCGTAGCCTTATTGCCGGTGTAGGTAATGGTTGCGGTGTCGTCGCCGATCAGACCTATAACGGTCGCGGTAACGGACTGCTCACTGCCGTTGAATACCTTGTCTTCACCCCAGAGGAGCTTCAGGGGAGCCTTTGTTATCTTGACCTTTGCGCTGCCGATAACAAAATCATAGTTCGGTGCGGTAACGAGGTAGTATACTGTGTATACGCCTGCCTTTGTGAATGTGGGAGCAACAGTAGTCGCGTCCTTGATGTCAGCAAGGCTGGTGGGGAGCTTCGTGAGGTAGTATATCTTCGCGCCGGAAACGCTCGGAGTAACTGTTATGCCGTGCGGCTTCTGGTCGTATGTACCGGTGTAGCCGACTGCCTTTGCGGTCATTGCCGCATTCTTTATCGACCATGTGTGTGCGGATGTCTCCTCGTCGAGGACGTAGTTGCCAGACTGTGCGAGCGAAGCCTTAGCGGAGTATGTACCAGCAGCTGTGCCGGTGTTGCCGGTGTAGGCGAGCTCGACTGTGTCATTGCCGATAAGTCCGTCAGGAACTGCCGTCACTGACTGTTCAGTGCCGTTGTAAACGACATCGACAGACCATGTCAGCGTGAGTGTCTTGGGTGCGATAGAGACTACAGCACTGCCGATGTACGGGTCGTAGTTATCATCAGCTGCACAGAAGAAAACTGTGTAGTCGCCTGCGTCTGTGAACTCAGGAGAAGCTGTGACATTGCCCTTGATGAAGTCCTCAGCAGAGAGCTCTTCTGTGGAGTAGTATACCTTAGCGGTATCGGTCGCGGGAGTTACTGTTATGCCGTGAGCCTTACCGTCGTATGTGCCGGTATAGCCCTCAGCCTCAGCAGTCATAACGGCGTTAGTGATAGACCACTTGTGGCTCGCGGAATCGGCATTGAGCGTGTAATTGCCCTTTGCTGTGCCGCTGAGTTCAGCAGTCGCAGTGTATGTGCCGGAATTGGTCTTGGAATCGTCTGTGAGTATAAGTGTAACGTCGTCCTTGTTGAGCACGCCCTTGAGGACGGCTGTAACGGACTGCGCCTTGCCGTTGAATACGAATGTGTCGCCCGTCCACTCAGCTGTGATCTCGAGCGGGGAAACGGTTATAGAAACTGTTCCGTATGTCACGTCGTAGTTCGGAGCGGTGAGAGCAGTGAGCGTGCCGGTGTATGTTCCGACCTTGCCGAACTGCTCATATGCACTTGTGAATGCGAGTGCGTCATCGAATGTATCAGTACCGACGAGCCCGTCGTATGTAACTTCAACTGTCGCCGGGAGCTTGTCGCCGTAAGTTATAGCGACAGGGGAGGGCGTTACAGTGAGGGGAGCCTTTTCTACAGTGAGGTCGGAGGTATTGAATGTTATTGTGTAATTATCGTCAGTGAAAGGATCAACGCCGACAGCGTCTTCATAGTTGTCTGCGGAGCCGTACTGAACATAGTTGGAGACCACTTTAAGTTCAGCCGCGAATGTATCCTCTCCGACAAGTCCCTCATATGTGACCTTTACCTTTTCCGGCAGCTTTTCACCGTAAGTGATAGTAACAGGGTCGGGAGTTACTGTGAGCGCCTTGGGGGAGACTGTTATGCTGACAGCTTCGTATGTCACGTCGTAATTCGGTGCAGTGAGTGCTGTGAGAGCGCCTGTGTATGCGCCGACCTTGCCGAACTGCTCATATTCACTCGTGAATGCGAGCGACTCAGCAAACGTGTCGCTGCTGACAAGTCCTGTGTATGTGACTGCGACTGTCTCCGGAAGCTCATCGCCGTAGGTGATGGAGATATCAGCAGGAGTTACAGTGAGTGCAGCCTTTGCGATGTCGAAATTGAGTTTGAGAGCAGCCGTCTCTGTGTCGGTATTTTCGCCTTGGGCTGTTATGGTTATTACAGCAGAAGACTTTCCGGCAGCCTGGGGAGTACCCGTGATCTTGCCCTCGGAGAGAGTCAGTCCTGCGGGAAGGGTCTCGCCATCCGCAAGAGCATAGCTCACGCTATCATAAATGTCCTTGTTGCTGACGTACTGCGAGAGGTCGATAGCTGTGACAGCAGTACCGTATGTGCCGGTGATGTCAGCAGACGCGTCGTCTGTCGAAAGAGTAACAGCCTTGAGGGTGCGCTTTAATGTTATATTAGCTCCCCTTGTAACTGTGTATTCGAGACTGTCAAGCTCAGTTTTGCCGTCGTAAGCCTTGACCGTGTATGCTGTTGTATTTCCGATACCCTTAGCCTTGGAGAGGTCAATGATATCATTTGCGTTAGCGAAATATTTCTCATCTGGAACGAGAAGATATGTAAGACCATATGCAACCGCCACGTAGTAAACAGTGTCATCGGAGAAAACAGGGTGATCGTCCGTGCCTATTTTCTGACCGAAGGGAGCATTGCCGAGCAGGAAGCAGACCTCGCCGCTCTTGAATTCAGCTTCGGTCTTGGAGCCAAGCTCTGAACAGTCTGTTACGCAGGTATCAAGGTAGTAGGAATCAGCAACACGGGCATCATCGCCCTCCATGCTGCCGGAGATACCGCCGAAAGCAGTCGTACCCGTGACAGTAGCTGTGTTATAGCATCTGATGACTTCTCCGCCGAGCTTTCCTGCTATACCGCCGACGTTGCTCGTGCCGGAGATAGTTCCGCCTACGACCGCACAGCACTCTATCTTGGTGTAAACGTCTGCAAAAGCAACGATACCGCCGACGCAGTCACCGCCGGAGATGACAGGATCTTCAAGCATCAGGTTTTTGATAGTCGCGCCGCTTGTGCGTCCGAAGAGACCAGCGTAGGGGTGCGGAAAGTCATCTGTCGGCTCCTCAGCAGTATATGTGAGGTTTTTGATCGTGTGTTTGTTTCCGTCGAAAACTCCGTGGAAAGTAAGGTCCTCATAGCCTATAGGCAGCCAGTTACAGTCGTAATCTGCAAGGACGCTCATGTCCAGATCAGCCATGAGGCGTACTTCCTTGATGTTCGTTTCCGACCATATGGAGTGAGATATCCACATGAGCTGTCCCACATTATATACTTCGTAGTAATCGGGATCAACAGGTTCATCAGCTGTAGCAGGGTCATATCCTTCGGGGTAATATGCGACAGCAGGCTCGAAGTGTGTTTCGCCCTCCGTTTGAGTGCATATTCCGTTCTCGTCATAGTTATGGAGGTGACTATCGCTCCGATGGTACAGCGTATTTGAATAGAACTTCTCCCCGTTGCACTTTTCGTTCTCGTAGACTCTCGCGCCGGTGAAGTTGGGGTAGGACTGTACAGGTTCGCCATTGTCGATATTCTGACCGAAGTGCCATTCGTCGCTGGAGTTGCTCGAGCCGTTCAGCCTGAACGCCACCTGACCCGAGATGAACTTATCCATGCTGAGACCCTCGGCAAAGCTTATAGTATCATCGCTGCCGACTACCTTGCAGGTCACAGTCGTCTCAGGACCCGAAGTTACTGCATAATAGTTGTTGGAAAGGTCTGCGACCTCTATGTCGGTTACTGCCGACGTATAGTTTCCGAAGATATCGCCTGTTTGAGTTCCGGATATAGAACCAACATTATAGCAGTTCAAAATCCTGCAAATAACCTGATCTCCAACGATACCGCCCGCATAATCCCAAGTTCCTGTGCCGGTGCACTTCACACTTCCGGTGTTTCCGCAGTAATTGAATGTACAGTTTGTAGCGTCACCAGCGATACCGCCAGTGTTGTTCGCGCCGATGATAGTAGCTTCGTTGAGACAGTCAGTGAAATCTGTAAGAAATGAATCACCAGCAATACCGCCTACTCTATTCTGACCTGTAATGCTTCCCTTAACAGTGATATTGCTGATATCCGCAGAGTCTGCATAACCGAACATTCCCACATTAGACGACGTGTCGTCATTGAAATAGATATTTACAGTATGCTTGCCGCCGTCGAAGACGCCTGAGTAGCTATAATCATAAGAACCTATCGGCACATAAGCCGTATTTTCGGGCAGAGCCGACTCCGAAGCGTCAATGTCCGCGGTGAGCTTAGCGTTCTGTGTTCCGAGAGCGCCGCGGTTCACCGTTTCCGCGAACCAGATGAGCTGTCCAGCGTTGCTTATCGCGTAGTATGCCGCGTCTGTATCTGTCTTGGGGACATACTCCGCGGGCTGGAGGTGTACCTCGCCCTCTTTCTGCGTGCAGAATCCGTTTTCGTAGCAGTGTCTCTCAGCGTTGGCTGTGTTGCCGTAGGTGTCAGCCGCATTGCACTTCGAGGTGATGTATACCGTTCCGTGCGTGCTGTTGAGGACAGGCAGAGCATCTGCGGTCTTGTCGTTGTTGATGTTCTGTCGGAAGACCGGCTCGCCGAATTCGCCGCCGTTGAGCAGTAAGCAGATCTCGCCGCTCGCGAACTGCTCTGCTGTTCTTCCGCCGTCATCTGTCTCTGTGCCGTTCAGGTAGAAGCAGTTAGTATAATTATCATTAAAACTGATATTGCCGATATGATCAATACCCGTCACAGCTCCTGTATTGAAGCTATTCTTAACAGAGTCGGTACCGCTTATACCATAGACATAAGTTTTTCCGATCACGGCTCCCTTGTTATAGCAATATTCGGCTGAGCCGTCGCCGCTTATACCGCCGACGTTATTCACGCCTGACACAGTCCCGGTATTAAAGTTGTAAAGGATAGAGCCATCACATGATCCGACGATACCGCCCGTAAAAGTACTGTCAACTCCGCCTACAGCGACCGCGCCGGTATTGCGGCAGTTTTCGATGCTGCCAGAAGTTGAGCCAACAACACCGCCAATACTTTGGTTAGCAGCGCATCCTTCATCACCCTCACATACGGAAATACTTCCGGTATTGTAGCAGCTTTTCACAGGAGCAGAATCGTTCCATCCCACAACGCCGCCGATATCCCAATTATTTCCGCCGGTCACGGTGATAGCTCCGGTATTATAACAGTTTTCAATAGTAATATAATTATTATTATTGCTGCCGACAACGCCGCCAATATTGCTGTTGCCAGATCCGGTCACTGTGACATCTCCGGTATTGTAGCTGTATGTCACAGAAGCATTATTATCGTTGCTTCCCACAACACCGCCGATATAATCACACTTTCCATTTACGGTGACAGCTCCGGTATTATAGCAGGTGTCAACGAAACCTTCATTACAGCCGACAATACCGCCGTTATAATTTGATTTCGGATCATTGGTTTCTGATGCTTCGCTGTTTGCGGTAACAGAACCTTTATTAACGCAGCCGACGATAACGCCTTGTGTAGAAGAATCACCGTAATTATATCCTGCGATTCCGCCTATGAAGCCATCTGTGCCGGTGACAGAGCAGCTGTTGGTGCAGTCAAAGATCATACCAGAGTTCGCGCCTACGATACCGCCTACATAGTCTTTTCCTTTGACAGAGCCGGAAACACTGAGGTGCTCAATGTATGCGTCAGTACCTGTCGAGCCGAAAAGTCCGGCATAGCCTTTGTTGCCGATATCAATGGCAAGCCCTGAGAGTTCGTAGTCGTTACCGAAAAAAATGCCGTTGAACGCAGTATCGGCACGACCGATAGGGGTAAATTCGCCGATCTCTCCAATATCGCCAGTCAGCTCGAAACTCAGCTCTGAGCAGTCATTGCCTGCGTTTACATAAGCAGCCAGATCATTGAGCTGCGCAGCCGTGCTGATGTCGTAGTTGCCGTTTCCGTCGGCGTCTGTGCTCAGACTTTCGGGGAGACCGTCCGCCGCAGCCCTCATCAGCGTGTCCGCCGCGGGGAACTGCACAGCCGACAGCGCGACCGTAAATCCCGATATTCCGGCAAGTATTCGTTGCCTTAGTTTCTTCATACCAATTCCTCCAATCATGACTTCGGGTGCTTCTGCACCTATACATTTTTAATTATACCACTTCTTGCCGGCAAAGTTTGTGAATTTTCTGTTAACTATGTGTGTATATGGCACCTTTGCCGCGTAAAACCGTATATTTTTTTATAAAAAACCGGCTGTGCGGAGTCCCGCGCAGCCGGCTGCATTTCAGTTATTGACGAGGAGCGTCCTCATTGCGCACATATCGAAGATGTCGATACGTCCGTCGGCGCAGAGGTCGCCCGACTTCCAGTCTGTGAGTTTTGCATCGGGAGCTCCGAGCAGCCACTTCTGCATTGCTACGAGGTCAGCGACGTTGAATTCGCCGTCTCCGTTGACATCGCCTGTCACGCCGCATATTTCGGGTGCCGTGAGCGCGCACCTGTAGATCTTAACGTTGTCGATACTGCCCTTGAAGCAGGCATCCTCCGGATAGAAAGACTTTCCTATGAAGCAGCTCGTTCCCGCGCCCATATCCGCGAGCTGTGCGTGGGTCTCGGTGGTATGCAGTATCTCCTTCCCGTCGAGGTAGAGCTTTGTGTCAGCACCGCTCACGACGAGTGTGTAGTTATGCCACTGCGTTCCGTCGAGGTCATAGACGAGCTCGGTCTCGTCGCGCCACGAATCAGTCGAAGCCGCAAATCTGAACCTGTCCTCCACGACCTTGAAAAAGACGTACTGTTCATTGTTCAGTCCTGCTGCGAATGTGAAGACGTCGCCCACCGATTCAGACTTGATATCCATGCTGACGGTATAATCACGCAGACCGTCGAGCATTCCTGCGGGGAAAGCTCCGTAGGTATCGTCGCTGCCGTCGAGGTACAGCACCTTGCCCTTTTCGGAATCAGTCACAACGGCGGCCGCGCCCTCAAGCCAGAGAAGTCCCGTCCCGTTCTCAAAATCGATCACAGTATATGGCTCACGCTTTTCCGCCGTACTCACAGGAGTTCCGTACACCTTCATCTCGTACACTGTGGGCGTGTACCAGTTGTTGTTCGGATTGTTCTGGAGGGTCGCGTTCTGCACGTTCAGCCGGACGTACCGCGCCCTGCCGGTGAGTATATCGCTGTTGAAGCCGTACGTTTTGCTGACCTCCTCGGCGTTTTTGTCGGTATGGTCGAGGAGCACAGTCCAGTTCTCGCCGTCGAGGCTTCCCTCAATGGTATAGGTGTAGTAACCCTCCGAGCCCTTGCATATGTACCATGAGGTCTGCACGTTTGCGAGCTCGCAGACCTGTCCCAGATCAACTTGTAGGTAAAACGGCCACTTTTTGTAGTCGCCGATCGCAGTGAACGAGGTCTGATACGAGCCGTCGAAAGCCCTGGCAGGGGAGCTGCTTCCCTTTGCCGCGAGCGACGATGAAGCGGGTTTGTCCTGCGAGAGAAGCTCGCCCTCCTGCACGGGGAAGAGATCGCCTGTGGACGTGTTGTACTTGAAATACGGGCAGTAGTCGTAGAATGCGAAGCCGTTGTCGAAATACAGCGGACATAGCGTGGTGCCGCTTGTCGAGGATGCCCTCAGCCAGCGGTAGGCGTGCATGAGGTAGCTCTTGTCCTGCATATTGACTATCCAGCCTGACTGCGACGAGAACGTCGAGGTATTGCCGATACTGCGCAGCTCGCTCCACTCGCCGTATAGGTCGTCTGTCACACTGTAAGCGCCGCTGCTCGGGTACCACCCCGCCGCCTGCGAGGTGAACAGGAAGTAGTAGCCGTCCTTCTTGATAAGGTTCGGGAACTCACGGTACTGGTCCTCAAACAGCGTAGTCACGACCTCGGTGACGTCGCTGTAGTCGTCGTTCATGCGGAAGATGTACATGGTCGCGTTCGCACCCTGACCCTCTTTGTTGGCGGCTGCGACGAGGTATCCTGCGCCGTCATCGTCGAAGAATATAGCCATGTCGCGCACCTGAATGCCGAGTGGATTGTAGACGTGGTGTACTGTGAACTGACCGCCCGGAGTGCCTGTGATGACAAGTGCCTTGCCGTCCGCATAGCCGCTGGGCTGCTCCCAGTGCGCCCACACGACGACCTTGTTTTTCGCGGGGATGTAGTCGATGTGTACGGACTCTATCTTGCAGTTCGCGAGGTCGCTGTTCTGCGAACTGTCCGCGACGTTTTTTGAGTTCCCGAAGCTTTTCCCGTCGGGGGAGGTAGTCTCCTCAAGGTAGATGTCATTTGTCCCGGAGTGGCTTTTCAGCGCGTAATTGTAGTAGGTATCGCCGACCTTATAGCCACCCGTCTCATAGGCGAGGCTGCTGCCCTTCTGGTTGTCGTAGGTGTTCAGACCAGACGGCAGAGCGCAGGGCGTGAGCGGCTTGACCGAGGAATAATAGTCCCTGCCACCGGACGTCACCCTGAGCTGATAGTAGTAGGTCGTGCCAGCCTGCATATCGTCGTCTTCGCAGGAGGTGCCTGTTCCCGCATAAATAGGGACAAATCCGCCGTCCGGAGAGGTCGAGCGGAAGAGCGTGAAGCTGTCTGCGGGGAGAGTCGTCGCCCACTGGAACGCAGCGTGGTCAGCAGTGTCTTCGTCCGCTATGCAGAAGAGATTCCCCACGAGTCCAATCTCGTCGGACACCGTGACCGCAGCCGACGCTGCATTCGCACAGCGCCTTATCCGCGGTGCGCCGGCGGACAGCAGGAGGGCTGCACTGCACATCACTGCGGCGGCACGTCTGAATAGTTGATTCTTTAGCATTGTTTCACTCCTTTGCCTATTTTTGACTGTCAAGCCTATTATAGCACGGCGTGCCCGGCATTGCAACAATTTTTGAAAAGAAAATCCCGCCTCTCCTTAGTTTTTCGCAGCATAGAAGTTCTATGGTGTTTTTATTGACAAAAGAGCTTTGTTGTGATAGAATTGTAACTGGTATGCATCATGATTTACAGGAGGTGACCATAGTGAATGACTTTAATGAATATGTCCGTGAGGTTTTTTCCGCAGCCGGTGATATTGTCATAAGATCAATGATGGGCGGATACCTTGTATACCTCAACGGTAAGCTGATAGGTGACATTTGCGGTAGTGAACTGTTTCTGAAGAGAACCCCGACGTCGGACAGGCTGCTTGCAGATTCCGAACTGCGTTATCCGTATGAAGGCTCAAAGACGCTGATGTATGTATTTGACAGATTTGAAGATACGGCGCTCGTTCTGGAGCTTCTTGATGGTATGTTCACAGAGCTCCCGGAAAAGAAATCCGCAAAAGCAAAATGAGAAAGACATCTTCTGATTTAGCTTAGCGACACAATAAACACAATGCCCCTGAGTGCTTGGTAATACTCAGGGGCAAAACTTTTTTATGACTATCAGTCTGTAATTCGTCGTCTCAGCCCTGTGCAGCGAGCTCCTGACGCATCATGCATAGGTCGAAGATGTTGAGCACGCCGTCTCCGGAGAGGTCTGCCGCCTTCCAGTCACGGAGCTCAGTACCCTGCACGCCGAGCAGCCACTTCTGGAGCAGTACCAGATCGGCAGCACCGAAATTCCCGTCTGCATTGACATCTCCGCGGACCGTCTTATGCTCGCCGAAGCCGGCAGTTATGGACTTCGCCTTATCGAGGGTAACAGTCATGGTCAGTTCGCTGCCGGTGATATCCCCGCCCCAGCCGGTGAAATCGTATCCCTCGTCGGGGACAGCAGTCAGGGTAACGGGGCAGTCCGCCGAATAATCTCCGCTCCAGCCGCCCGAAGCGTCGGGAGTTATGGAGTTTATGCGAATGCTGCCGTTCCCGGAAGTCTTCAGCGTTATCGTGTTCATAGACGGCGATAGCCCGAGGTAATTGCGCATATCCTCGAGGGTATAGCTCTTGCGCTGACGGAAGAATTCCTTTATCTGCGGGAGGACCTGATTCGTGTACTGCGAGCGGTTGTAGCTGAGGTTGCTGTCCTTCGAGCCGCCGAAGAATCCCCACCAGCGCACGGTCGTCTGCGCGAGCGGCTCAGTGTAATCCCTGCTGTAGACACTTATCATCGCGTCAGCCTTCTCGGGAGTGAGCACTTCGTTAGCGTAGTCGCAGTAGACGTTCACGAAGCGTGTGCGGAAGTCCTTATTTTTCAGCAGGTTGATGAACAGATTCGTCGGAGCGTAATGCAGGCCGTTGTCGAAGTATTCCATATGATTGAAGCTGTCGTAGGCATAGCCCTCGACACCGCCGAAATCCGCGTAGGTCTTGCCCATAGTGTAATCGTAATCGAACGAGATGAACCGCCACTTGCCGTCGCTGTAGGGATTGCCCTCGATGACTTTGCCTGTATTGCGCCAGAGAGCGTAATTGTAGTTCGGCCAGTCATACGTCCCGAGGTAGAGTCCCGCCGCATAGTGGTCGATGAGACTGTCGATGTCCACAACGTCGCAGACCGCCTGATAATTCGTGTCGTCAGTGAGGTCGAGCATAGCGTACTCGTCGCAGAAGTCCATGAAGCTGTCGAACTCCTGCTGCGAGCCCTCCTCGAGTTCGCCGTTCTTTATCATCGCGACGTCATTTTTGTCGATACCGTAATTGCTCTCGATGAAGTAGTCGGAGAGCTTTTCGACTATCTCGTAGAGCCCCCAGTATTCGCCGTTGAGGAACACCACGCAGCTCTGCATATCTTGGGTGGTGAGGTTTTCCCTGCCAGCAACGAGCTTCTGCGCGAAGCCGTCGCGGAGACGTCCCTCCTCGCCGACAGCCCTGAGCGAGATAGAATCGTATTTGTCGATGAGGGAGCCCGTCCAGTCATAGTTCCCGGGAATGACCGGGTACTCGAGCTTGGAGGCGCCGTAGTCGCTCCTCGCGTAGAGGTGGAAGCTCTTCTGGGCGGCATTCCGGGTCGAAGCGCCTTTTATGCGTATACCCATTCTCTGCTCGACGATGTTCTCGCCGCTGCGGAATATGGTGATATCAGCCTCGCGCTCCCATTCTCTGCCGTGCGAAAAGTAGTTGCAGATGTTGTTTGTGTCCCAGACGCTCTTCTGCGGATCATAGGAGGGACTGCTGCGCCACGCGAGGTATTGCTTTCCGGTGACGTAGATACCCTTTTCAGCGTCGAAAAGGTCGGCGGGATCGGCGACTATCGAAACGACCGTCATGTTCCTGTACTGCGCGAGGTTGCCGCTGGTCACGAAGTAGGTCTGACTGGCGACCTTGCTGAATGTTCCGTCGGCATTTTTCGCAGCCGCACGCACGACAGTAGCCTTGTCCACGTTGAATGTCGGCTTGCGGTAGCCTGTCCCGCGCGAAACGGACGTATCCGAGCTGTCGTTCTCCTCATAGCTGCTGTAGATATTTGGCTCGCTGGTGCGGTCCTTCACGGTTATCGCTGACGTGTAGACCTGCGCCGTCGAAGATGTGAGCGGGTCGCTGCCGTCGGTGGTGTAGTAAATTGTCTCATTCGCGCCCGCGGTGAGCGTCAGCGAGAAGTCCGTCCCGTAGAAGCCCGACGGTTCGGAGAATCCCGGTGCCGAAACGGTGACGGTGTTCGTCTTTGCCGGCGTGGGAGACATCATCTCGAATTTGTCCCCGCCGTCGGGAGTCCTGCCGTAGGTTACGTCATTCCCGAGCGTGGGGAGATCTATCTGCTGCAAGACCCTGCCTGAAGGATCGGACAGCACGACGGTATCGCCGTTCTTGCTGAGTGCAAAGCCTGTGTGGAGCTCCGCGGCAGTGGACTGCTGCTTGCTGGCGAAGACCACCATGTGCCCGCCGGCTTCGATGACAGTTCCGCTCGGGAACGTGAAGAACAGCGGCTTTGCGGTGTCATCGGACAGCCCCCAGCCGGAAAGGTCTACAGCCGAGCTTCCGGGATTATAGAGCTCTATCCAGTCGGAATAAGCGCCGTAGCTGTCGGCGAGGCAGGCTTTGTTCTGCGAGCAGACCTCGTTGATGCATACAGCCGTTTCGGCTGCGCAGACGGTATCTGGCACGTCCGACGGCAGAACAGCCGCCGTCAGGGCGCACGAAAGCACCGCTGCGGTAAATCTGGTTCTCATTTTCACAATGAACCCCTCTCTTTCCATAGTGAAATGTTGAAATTACCGAGTGTTTGTTCAGTCGATCATGCTATTGAAAATGGCTGCTATGCATTCATTATACCGGGAAATCCAGCGGTTGTCAAGGACTAATCAGAAAGGTCAGGGGAGGGGAATAGAATACGGAACAGGTCTGCTCCGGCTCTTCAGGTCACATGAAACAAAAAAGCTCCACGGGGAGCTTTTCTGAGTTATGAAGGTATAAACGCATATCAGATGATATAGAACCAGCTCGTGTCCTCATCGGAGTCGGCGCTCTCGATTGGCTTTGAGGCGTCGTAGTTGCTGCGGAGCTCCTGATTCTTGACGCTTATCTTGGCACCGTCCGGAACTGAACGTGTGATGAAGGCGTTGCCGCCGATAACGACGTCCTTACCGATGATCGTATCCCCGCCGAGAATGGACGCTCCCGAATATATCGTGACGTTGTCCTCAATGGTGGGGTGGCGCTTCTTGCTTTTGAGCGCCTGACCGCCTCGCGTGGACAGCGCTCCGAGGGTCACTCCCTGGTAGATCTTGACATTGCTGCCGATAACTGTAGTCTCACCGATAACGATACCCGTACCGTGGTCGATAAAGAAGTATTTGCCGATAGAGGCGCCGGGGTGGATGTCGATACCGGTCTCGCTGTGGGCGTATTCTGTCATCATACGCGGGATAACGGGCACACCGAGTGTGAACAGCTCATGAGCGATCCTGTTGACGAGGATAGCGAACAGTCCCGGGTAGGAATAGATTATCTCGTCCTTGCTGTAAGCAGCGGGGTCACCGTCGTAGGCGGCCTGAACGTCTGTCTCGATGTACTCGCGGATCTTGCGGATACGCTTTACGAATTCGAGAGTTATCCGGCGGGCTTCCTCGACGATATCATCGTCATTTCTTCTTTCTCCGCCGAGGACGATGGTTATCTGCTTCGTGAGCTTGAACATCACGTCCTCGATGAGCATGGAGAGGTTATTGCGCAGTGTATAGACCTTTATGGAGCCGTTCCTGAAATATCCCGGGAAGACTATTTTCCGGAGGCTCGAAAGAATGTCGATTATGACCTCCTTGTCGGGGTGGTTGAACACCCAGTTCTTCTCAGCGCCGCCGATGTCCTGGTAGCCCTCGGTAAGCTCGCTGACAATGTCACTGATGTTGTTTTCAAATGTACTCAATTACGATTTCTCCTTACCACGATCAATTCATACTATAATTATAGGCGTATCCTATGCAAAAGTCAATATCAAAGTAAAATTTGCCATGAAAAATGAGTACCTGCTTGAACGTTATGAACCATATCGCATTATCCCGCAAGGTTCTGTCTCATCGCGCACAGATCAAAGATATCGAGCCTGCCGTCCGCACAGAGATCCCCTGCCTCCCAGTTTTTCAGCTCAGTATCAGGCACAGCGAGCAGCCATTTCTGCAACAGAACAGCGTCCGCAGTGTTGAAGGCGCCGTCGCCGTTCACATCTCCCGCAACGGGATCGCCGCCGCCGAGCGTATCGCTGATGACCTTCAGCAGCGACTGCTCACCCTTTGCGTCCTGAGAGAGCTCCCATATCATGATACCTCCGCAGTTCCGGGCAAGCTCAGCTTTCCGGGCGATCGTGACTGCACCGTTGTAAGCGATACCGTTGCAGATGTCCGCGCTGTAATACTCGCTGCCCATGCTGACTATCTTAGCGAAGGACATATATGAGTTCCAGTCCAGTTCACCGTCGAAGGTATAGCCTCTTCCGTAGAACGGAACGCCAAGAACGAGCTTTTCCATTGGGATATTCTTATTCTCATAGAAGTATTCAAGGCACTCCACGGAGTATTCATACGAGGCGTGGGAGTATCTGTCCTCGTCGTTGTCGTATGCCATGACATTGACAAAATCGAACAGCGCGAAGGTGTCTGGAGAGACCTTCTTCGCCACCCACTGTGCGGTAGCTGTGGACATTTCCATGCCTCTCTCGTCGCACAGCACGCGGAGCTCCGCGCACCAGTCCGCATAGTAGTTCCAGATCTGATGAGAGGAGCTGAGCTCGATATCGAGATCGATACCGTCAAAGCCGTAGCACTCGCAGAATCCCATTATGTTTGCATTGAGATCGGCTCTCTTCCCGGGCGTATCGAGAAACTGCAGATATGCTCCGCAGCCGTCGCTCCCCCCGAGAGCAGCAAATACCCTGACCCCGCTGCTGTGCGCCTCAGTGACAATGCCTTTCAGTTCATCTTCCGGGATCTCGCAGTACAGCCTGCCGTTTTCATCGGGATCACAGAAAGCGATGTTGATATGGGTGAGCTGTCCGAGATCGAGCTCGTTGAAGTATTCGTAATGCCAGTCGGGGAGATACCCGACTATCCTGTATTGCGTATTTTCGTCTGACGCTGAAATATCCGCCGGAACTGCCATAAGAGCAGCAGCCGCAGCTGTAGCGATGAACCGTAGTGGCTTCATATAGACCCTCCCCGCCGATTTGGTACTTCTATTATAAAACAAGCAGCAGGCATTTGTCAATTCCAGGATATGTATGAAGAACACAAAAGAGCACCCGGAGGCGCTCTTTCTGCCTGTTCTGCGCTTTTTTTCACGTCAGCCCAGTTCCGTTCACATAAAGTGTATAGCCATTGGTGACGATATTTGAAACATCGCCGTCAAAGGACGTGATATATGTGTCGGCAGTGAGCGCCCATGTGCTCGTGCTGTCGAGCTTGACAGTGACTGTGCCTGCCTCTTTGGATAAAGTTTCACACTCCGCGTTTGTTATCGAGCCGTTCTGACCGCCGTTTGAACCGCTCCAGCTTAAATTCAGCAGGAATCGCAGCAAGATAACGGTGAAAATACAACTCGCCCGCCTGAAAAATGAAAACAGCACCGCAAGCGAAATGCCTGTGGTGCTGCCTCACAATGAGCCTTATTCAAATTCGTTGAAGTGGTCTTCGAGTGACTTGTAGATGTCGTCTGAACCCTCGGCGATCACACTGTCGAGCGCTTTCTTGTAGATGTCGGTGTTGTAGAGCGGCTCGATGTCGTAATCATCGGTGTAGCCGAGGTCTATGATAGTGTCCTTCAGCGTGAGTGTTCCCTGCTTGTCGGGGTCGGGACTGGAAACACTGTACCCGCCGTAGACCTCAGTGTCTATGAATTCTTCGTCGATGTCGATGTATTTCTTGACGTCAGTAACGGTCTTTTCGTGGTCGGTCTGTGTGAAGTGGTAAGCCTTGATGAATGCACGCTCAACTGCAACATAGGTGTTGGGGTTGTCATTCAGTGCGCTCGTCTTGGCGACCTGACGGCAGCACGGCTGGTTTTCAAGAGCTTCCTCGTGTGCGCAGTAGTAAACGACTCTGTAGCCCTGTGACTTCGCGAGCGAAGCATACGGCGAGTAAACGGAAGCTGCGTCGATAGTGTCGTTCAGAAGAGCGGCATATGCGTCCTTCTGGCTGTCGAAGTAGACAATGTTGACCTTGTCGCTGCCCTCGCCGATCTCGATGTGGGCGTTTTTAAGAAGGATCTGGAGCTCCGCGTCCTGTACGCTGTTCTTTACGGAAGCGACGTTCCTGCCCTTGAGGATCTCAACGCCGAGCTCGTCTTCGTCAGCGAACTGGGACTTGATAACGTAGCCGTGACCGTTTGTCATCGCGCCGCCGAAAATCGAAACATCGTGCCCCTGACTCTGGAAGGTCAGCGTCGGTACAGAACCGATGAATGCAACATCGAGCTTGTCGGATTCAAGTCCGTTTACGAGTTCGGACGCGCTGGAGAACTGCGTGAGTGTAACATTCAGACCCTCCTCAGCGAAGTAGCCCTCCTCCTGTGCGACGAACGCGAGCAGGTGAGCGGTGGAATTGAGGTAACCGATAGTGATATCGGTCTTTTCAAGGTCTGCGGAAGCTGCTGTATTAGCGCCGTTACCGCCTGTAGATGAGCTTGTGTTATTTACTCCCGCACAGCCTGTGAGGAGTGCGAGGGAAGCGAGTATGGAAATTGCCTTTAACTTGTTATTCATATTTATCACCTTTCATATCTTTCAATTCGTACCAGTTTGTGCGTGTTTGTTCACCAACATCGCATTCGCTCAGAATTGATGATATGTCTGTATTTATTCATGTTGATCACTCCTTGTGGTTTTCTATGCATTAATCATACCACACAAGAGCGATCATGTCCAATACATTAAATGCATTGCGGGCAATAGCAAAAGCATATAGGCGTGATGCTAAAAATAAACACAGTGGTGTGTCAAACCGGATACGAGTTCGTGAGCAGCAGCGCAATGTACGTCTCGAGCAGTCCGAAAACCTTTATTAGGCTTTATACAGATAGAGGACGCATAGGCGCACAACTGAAAAGATATAAAAAATTTGCAGTAATACATATGTATTACTGCAAATCCTCATGGCTGAAGTCGCGTCCCGGAGTATCAATATCACATCGTATCCGGGATGGACTTTCGCTATTTGCTGTTCAGATTATCGTTTTCTGCACGTCTTTTTCGTCTGTCCTTGCCGGTCCTTTCGTAAAACAGCTTCTTCTCCTCATATAGCATCGCATCGGCAAGCTGATAGAGCTTATCGATCGTACTGTCATCGGTTTTCATGGCATAGCCGACAGAACAGGTATATGGGGTTTTAGCCACTTCCTGATGTATCCTTTCTGTCAATGAAAGGACATCCTTTTCCGGGGTGTCGATACATAATATCAGATATTCATCACCGCCGATACGATAAACACGCTGTCCGTGACGGGCGGCTTTCCAGAAGCAGTCTGCGAGCGCCTGGAGTGCAGTATCTCCGGCTTTATGACCTTCATTATCGTTGATCTCTTTCAACCCGTTCATATCCATTGCTACGACCGCTGTAATGTCATCTGAGTACCTTTCAGCATCGGAATAATAACTCTGACGATTCAGAAGATTCGTGAGCGAATCGCGTTTTGTAAATTGTTGAAGCAGGAACACATAGTAGAGCATCACATCAACAGCGATCGTCATATTGAACCAGTGCGATGTGGAGTCGTTCGATAACAACGGGAATACCAGACACATTACAGAAGTCAGCGAAATGTAAAGCATCAGACGGAAATCATCTTTCTGTGCCCTGCTGTATCTGAAAAGACTGAATATTAAATAAAACAGATAAAGTGCATTTACAAAATACGGAAGATACCCGAGCGTTCCGCGGCCGAAATGGTTATCCGCCGAGAAATAGAACACTATTCCTGTCGGGATAGAAATAAAGCACAGAACTGCATTCATTACAGCCGGGAAGAAAAGATGACCCTTCTGATTAGGGAACAATATCATTACGACTGTCACAAGTATAAAAGTGATGAGGCTGTAGTTGAAAGCGCTCAGGATAGGTCTGAGCAGTGTGTATTCTGTTTGGTTCCCGAGATATGTTTCTGCATAGCAGGAAACTGAATACAAGAACATCATGATATTGGCTAAGGCGATACGACGGATCATTTTTCGTTCCAGATGAACGTCTGACTCCAGCACTATCCCCATACCAAGCAGTAAGACCAGCATAGACCAATGCTCCTGCAGATAACCGGTAATTGTCAAATTTATCCCTCCATTATGTAGAATAGAAACAAACGGGGATGCTTTTCCGTTCCCCATGAGAACGTTCACCCCAGCAGATCGTCGATCTTGACGCCGAGTGTTTTTGCGATGCGCATCAGCATAGGGACATCAGGAACACGCGAACCGTTCTCCCAGCGCCCGACTGTTGAGAGTACGCACCCAAGAGCCTCAGCAAAATCGTTTCTCGAAATACCACGCTCTTCGCGGCATTTCTGTATCCTCATACCGATGACTGAGCCGGTGAGGCTTTGCTCCACGAGCATATCTTCGGTAATGTTTGACACGGGATACCGCAGATTACGCAGTGCGTCCTCGAGCATTTCCGGCCCGATTGGTTTCAGCAGGAATGCACTTGCGTGGGTGCGGTAGCTTTCAAAAGCATATTTTTCGTAGCCTGTGATATAGATGATATTTGTCCGCGGAAATTCTTTCAGTATCTTTTCGGCAAGATTGATACCGTTCATATCGTCTATTCGATTTGCCGTAGATCTGCTTGGTGTAGTAGTGCGTACACTCATGACTGCGTCGGACAAGCACTACTCACTGAGCTCCTTTTTCTTGTTTTCGCTGAGGCAGTTTTGTATTGATTCGCCATTTTTAATTGCAGTTACATATTGATACATATTACACAGACGTATATAATCATTATATCTTCTTTTTGCCTTAAAGTCAATATAACAACTAATGAAGTGGCTCGCAGACAGAATATTTTAGCATTTTTCACAAATATCCAGCGGGAAAATCGTTATCCGGATCGGCAAAATTTAAAAAAAGTTGCGCCTTACATGTTGTAATATGATCATAAGATTAAAAGCGCACAACTACGCTGCTTACAAAAACCATTTTAATGAGGTTCTGCTTCTCGGGCACTTTACGAACACCATAAACTCATAATAGAATTTTTGTTGCACAAGCACAAATATCTGTTGAGAAACCATATAAATTATGGTATAATTACAATAAGAAAAGACGCCCCCGCTAAAGGAGGTAATGATATGAATAATAACAATGATGATTTTACACTTTCTAATTTAATAGTTTTTATCATCCTGACCGCTATCAACCCTCTTATTGGAATTATTCATATGTGGATTCACTACAAAATCCAAGATTCTCCTAAACTACAATCATTTAGTGGTAATATATATTATTACCTTGGCTTAATCGCAGCAATCCTTACTCCATTACTTTCCATTGTTGTAATCATACTTTATGTTTCTATAACTTATTTAGAGGAGTTTGCCGAATTAAAATGGGCTATGATTATAGAAACCTTCTTATTCATGAAGATAAGGCTGCGTAACCTTGGCGGTTACGCAGCCTTTCTTTATACATTTATAAGCGTATCCAACTCAGAATAAAACTGCCCCGTTTGAAGTGTAAAGCCAGTTCGTTGCTTAATTTGATACTTCATAGGGGGCTTTTAGTTCTGTACGCACAAAGTGAGGTGATTCAAATTTATCCTGAGATGATAAATAATTCTTTACAGCCACTTTTTCTTTTTGAAGAATAGCAGACTGATGATCACTATACCGATACTTGCGGCTATTACTATGGGATATGCCGCTTTATATTCAAGCTCGGGCATGAATTTGAAGTTCATACCGTACCAACCGGCAATAAGAGTCAGAGGCATAAAAATGGAAGTAATGATCGTAAGGAGAGTCATAATGCGGTTCTGTTTCTTATCGAGCTGAGACTGATAAAGATCGCGTATCTGTATGGAATAATCGCGCAGGGAATTTGTAAGATCGTGGAGCCTTGATACTCTCTGCGAGAAAAGGTGAAAATAACGGGTGTTATCCTCATTGAAGAAATCATTCTCGTTTTCTTCCAGTTCCTGACTGAAGTCAAGCAGCTGCTCGTAATGGATACGCATATCTCTGAGGTCACTTCTGATACGGCTCACATTTATAGACGGATCTTTCTCGTCACCCTCAAGGATATTTGATTCAATGGTGTCGAGCTCTTTGTCAAAGCGCTGGAGAATGAACTGATCGTGAAAAACTATCTGTTCAAGGAAATCATAAATAAAACGTTCAATGCTTGGCATAGCCCAGCGTTTTGAATTTATAATATTCCCTATAAGACTATCGACAAATCCGCTGTCGTCGATAAACACGATACCTTTTTCATCAAGAGCAAAAGCAAAATTTGTATTTGGTGATGAGATGTTTGTTCTGTCAGGTATGGAAAAAGTACCTGTCAGGGAATCGTAGTTCACTTCGGCTTTTGTAGAATGAATAAGCGAGAGGTCGATATCCATTTCAATGCCCATATCAAACTTGTCCTTGCATTCAAGCCATTCAGCGGATGTCAGAACAGCAACGAATTTTCCGTTTGAACCTTCAAGAACAAGTTTGTCTGTTTTTTCAAGCGAGTTTTTTATATAGTAATACATAGCACTGCTCCTTTTTCTGATCGGAGGTTATTGAATATTTCTCACGCGTTTCAGAAAACTCTCTGTATGTCTTTCATATTGCCGAGCAGGAGTACAGCGTCTTCGGAATTGAGGATCATATCAGGTGTTGGCAGTACAAGCTGTTCTTTAGCCTTAACAGCGATAACATTCAGATTATGCTTTTTGCGTATGTCGAGCTCGGCCAGAGTCTTGTTGTCCCACGCTTTGGGCACACGGACTTCATAGATATAGATATCTCTGTCAAGCTGGAACACATCGAGGATATCGTCTGAGGCTTCTTTTATCGCAAGTCTGACAGCAGTCTGTTTTTCCGGATATACTGTCTCGTCGGCGCCGTTGCGGAGAAGAAACTTTTCCTGAATGTCGTTCTGGGCACGGGAAATGACTTTTCTGGCACCAAGGTCTTTCAGAAGCGCGGTAGTTTCAAGTGAATCCTGAAAGCTGTCGCTTATTGTAACGATACATACATCAAAATCCGGAATGCCGAGTGAATTCATAAAATCCGCATTTGTGCTGTCACCGATCTGTGCATTCGTAACATACGGCAATATAGCGTTGATACAGTCCTCGTCGCTGTCAACTGCCATTATCTCGCAGCGGAGCTCGATCATTTGTTTTGCGATGTGTATTCCGAACTGACCTGCACCTACAATTAAAACTGATTTCATAATAATACTCCTTTATTTTTATGATTATCCAACAGTTATCATTTCCTGCGGAAGTCTTGAGACTTCATTATTTGAAGCGAATGCAGCATATATAAGCGTCAGACCGCCGACTCTGCCTGCAAACATCAGTATCATAAGAATGATGCGCGAAGACAGGGACAGTGATGTGGTTATGCCGAGAGTAAGTCCGGCGGTTCCAAGTGCAGAACCGGTCTCAAATAGACAGCTCGTAAGCGGCATCGAATCTATCATGCAAATCGCGATGCCCGTTGACAGGAAGAGCGTGATATACATAAACAGTATCGCACCGGCGGTACGGATAGTATCTGCTGAAATACGGCGGTTAAAGCATTCAACATCATTCTTGCGGCGGAATACGCTCAGAGCTGAGAGAAACAATACAGCGACAGTTGACGTTTTCATTCCTCCTGCAGTCGAACCCGAACATCCGCCGATAAGCATAAGTACGGTCATAAGCATAGCGCTTGGTTCACGCATCACAGAAAAATCAGCCGTATTGAAGCCAGCTGTTCTTGTTGTTACGGACTGGAATGAAGAATGAAGTATCCTCTCTTTTAACGGTTCATCTGAGTATTCTGCAAAAAAGAAGAATACGGCCGGCAGCAGAAGTAACAGTCCGGTCGTAAATAGCACAACTTTCGTCTGCAAACGATACTTCCTGAAATGGTGGCGGTGCTGAACTACATCGTCCCATGTAAGAAAACCGATACCGCCGGTTATGATGAGAAGCATCAATACTACATTTACATATGCGTTCCCGCCGTAGCTTGTCAAAGATGAAAACGGCTCACGAACTCCCATAAGGTCGAATCCGGCATTGCAGAAAGCAGATACCGAGTGGAAAAGAGAGTACCATATCCCTTTCACAGCGCCGAAATCCCGGCAGAATACCGGATATAGCAGAGCTGCACCGGTAAGTTCGATAAGAGCGGTAGTTTTAAGTATAAACTTTGTGAGCTTCAGTATTCCTCCGACCTGGGGTGCTGAGATAGAATCCTGCATCATTCCGCGAAATCCTAAACCTATTTTTCTGCCTGAGAGTCTTGTTATCGTCAGTCCTATCGTGATAACTCCCATACCGCCTATCTGAATAAGTAAAAGTATTACCGCCTGTCCGAACAATGACCAGTGTGTTGCAGTATCCTTAACTACGAGACCGGTAACGCAGGAGGCGGATATAGCTGTAAAAAGAGTGTTCTTGAAAGGGGTAACAGTTCGGCTCTGAGAAGCTATGGGAAGCATAAGCAGAAGCGCTCCGGTAAGTATCAGTATCATAAAGCCAACGCTTATTACTTTGAATGAATTGCGGCCAGCGGGTTTGATTTTATTCTTTTTCATATATTTGCTCCGGAATCGTAGTATTATCATATGTATGATTTGATATCATACTATTATAACATATATATTTCAATTTTGCAAATATCAATCATCATAGTTTAAACTCGTTTATAGACAAACGCTCATCTTGAAGGCGTAAAGTTAAAATATCAATCAATAATTTCATATAATATTTATAACAGGTTAGCGCATCGGGCAGCAATCACATTAACGCGGAGTTTTACATATTCTGCACTGCGCGGTAAAGTACAGCCGCATAAATTGATTCAGAGTGCTCAGACACGGAATAAATGTTTCTAAGTGGCAAGTCGATATAGATCAGAACTGGGTAAAAACTACTTTTGTTATTATTGTATGAGCTTGAAAAAGCCTGTTATATTGCAGGCTATTGGAGCTTGTATATTATTTTAATAATTATAATGCATCAAAGGGCGTTATGTGGTGAGTGTGGGAAATTACGATGTTATTAATAAGCTGGCTTATATTGACTCATATGGTATAGAGAGCAAATAGCATTTTAAAAAGCCGCAGGGACATCCTGCGGCTTGCTATTTGTCGGCATACACACGTAATATACCTTCTGCATTCCATTACCTGGCACAAAGGTAAAAACAGCAAAGCATAAAAGAAAAAGCCCGAAAAATCGGACTTTTTGAATGTGTCACCTATACAAAATAGATGAATTGTCATGCGCGGAGAAAAACTAACGCCTCACTTAAAGTGAGGCGCGAAACAGCCCGCGGGGGCTCCCCGCTGTAATGAGACGTCAGAATGGAGATACGTGTCTCATTCTACTCGTTATACTCACTTTAACTCAATTTACTCATTTTTACTCAGTATACTCAGAATATCAGTTTTCTCCCCTGTAAGCCTAGCATGGTAAAATATGGATAATAATATGCAGGCGCTTGTAAATGAGTTATTACCTCCGCTCATTATCGCTACGATAATACTTTTTGTGGTCTCGGGCATAATTTGGCTATTCTGGAATCACGGGATTAATAAGCTTAAAAATCCTGAGGAATGGAAGGATGCCGGTAGCTCTGGTGAGCAAATAATCTATTTATATTTACGGGATAAGGTCCATATTCCAGAAAACCAAATCTTTCGTAACGTATATATTCCTACTAAAAACGGAAAAACTTCAGAAATAGATATTTTGGTATTGTCCAAGAAAGGGCTGCTGGTTTTTGAATGTAAGAATTATTCTGGAAATATCTATGGCGATCGGAAGAGAAATAAATTGATAATCCACAGATTATCTTCGAAAGCATGAATTCGACTGGTATGGATTTAAGCCAAGGTGATCTGCTCAGAAATTTCTTGCTTCTAGATTCCAATACCGACCAACAACGAAAACTATATGATGATTATTGGAGGCCAATCGAACTTGACTTTGGTAAAGAAGGCTTCTCTGAGCGCTTTGACTATTTTCTCCGTGACTACATCACAATGCTTGAAAAAAGGATTGTGAGACTAGATTCTGGATATACCGAGTTCAAACAGTTCTATGAAGATAAAAAAACAACAAAAGAAGAAATTCTAAAAAATCTTAGAAGATATTCAAGGTATTATTGTAAGATTGTCCTTTGCAAAGATGACGACAAAGACCTAAATGAACTATGGCAAGAGCTAAAAGTTCAGCATGTAGACACCGCTAATCCTTTTCTCATGCAAGTCTATGGCGATTATGAAGAAGCACAAGAAACTAATCAGTTCAAGTTAACAAAAGATGATTTTATTGAAATCGTAAAAGCCGTCAATTCTTATGTCTATCGTCGGTATATCGTAGGAATTCCAACCAATTCCCTAAATAAAACTTTTGCTATTCTATATAACTCAATTAAGAAACAGGACTACAGGAATAGTGTTTTGGCTACATTGGTACTGCTTGGCAGCTATAAGCGATTTCCTAATGATGAAGACTTTGCTAAGGCCTTTTCTGAAAAAGATATTTATACCACTAGACTTAAGAACTATACTCTCGAAAAGCTCGAAAATAATAATCATCTCAATAAAGTTATTATTGATGGTACGGATATATCTATTGAACATATCCTGCCTGAAACGGATGTGCTAAAACCTTGGTGGCAGGAAGTGCTTGGAGAAAACTGGGACGAGCTGCAGAAATCTAATATGCATCGTATAGGCAACCTTACGATTACTAAGGGTGTATATAACTCGCAAATGCGAGACTATCCATTTAAAAAGAAGTTGGAGGTTGAAGGCGGAATTAAGTTTAGCAATTACCGTCTTAGTAACGATGTAGTTTATGACGAAAATCATAAAGAGCGCGAATCTTGGACAATAGATAATATTAATCAGCGCTCCGAAAAGCTGGCTAAACAAGCACTTGAGATCTGGGCTTATCCAAAACTGACAGAAGATGCATTGAAGCCGTACAAGACTCACTATAGGCAGGAACGAGTCATCTACGAAGATATAGCACATATGCCCGAAATGAGAGATGATATTAAGGCAATATATGAAGCATTAGACCAAGCCATATTACAACTCAATGAAGGAGTCACTAAGACAATTACAAAGCACTACATAGGCTACAAATACGATTACACTAATTTTGCCGAGATAATCATCTATAAAAACTCCCTAAACGTGATTTTGGACATACCATATGAGAATATAGTAGATCCGAATAATCTGACCGAGAATATAACAGATAAGGGTAGCTGGGGAACCGGCCACGTCAGGATTAAGATATTTAACGGCAAAGATCGTGACTATGTCATGAACTTAATCAATCAATCGCTCGATTATAGTATCAATGGTTCGGATTAAGACATCATAAATATCGGGGCGTATTTGGATAAAATTCACCTTACTGAATTGAGGTAGTGGCTAAACAATTTAGTACTACAATATTTCGAAAATAAGTTAACAAAAAATCAGACAGTCTTAACTGTCTGATTTTTTACGTATGGTGAGTTGCGGGTGTTAGAGTATGCGTTTATGGTGAGAGTGGGTGAAGCAAGGATGAAGTCGTCTATACGCTTAGGTTTGGTTAAACTTAGGTAACTAAGTAATAAGGTAATCGTCGCTTGCTTGTGTAGGGATAAAAAGAAAAACATCCCTATAAATAGGGATGCTTTTCACTAACGTCAAATGAATATTATCTCCATTCTGACGTCTCATTATGGTGCGGGTGACAGGACTTGAACCTGCACACCTTACGCCATCAGAACCTAATGGTAATGTAACATCATTGGAATAAATGTTCTATCTTTTGGCTAAGCCTATTATAGCACGTATTTCGGGGGCAAGTAGTTTTTGAAGAATATACAAGTTTTCAAACGAGCGTCAAATCGTTTCCGGATATGAAAGAAGCTCCCCAATCACTTGGGGAGCTTTCGCGTTATTCAACGAGTTTTTTTCTCATCAGACACAAATCAAAAACATCGAGCCTGCCGTCTGCGCACAGGTCACCTGCCTGCCAGTCAGCGAGCTCAGCGTCAGGAGCAGCGAGCAGCCACCTCCGCCGCCGAGTGCGGCGAATACCTCGACGTCGTTTCCGTGCGCCTTAGAAATGATACTTTTCAGCTTCTGTTCGGGAATGTTGCAGTACAGTCTGCCGTTCTCGTTGGGATTGCAGAATGCGATATTCATATGCGTGAGCTGTCCGAGATCGAACTCGCTGAACGGCTGATAGTTCCAATCGGGAAGGTACCCGACTATCCTGTGCGGAGCTTCGCTCTCAGCTGCTGATGAATATGAAGGTAATGTGCTCAGATCTCTTTCTTTTTGTATTCAGTGGGAGACAGTCCTGTCTTTTCCTTGAATTGCCGCATAAAATGTGTTGCGTTCTGATATCCGCAAGAGGCGGCAACTTCGTTGACGCGCAGGTCAGTTGTTGTCAGGAGCTGTTTTGCCATCCTGATACGCGCTTCAAGCAGGTCGTCGATATAGCTGATGCCAAAATGTTCCTTATAGAGCTTCTGCACATAGCTTTTGCTTATATTCAGCCGCTTTGCAAGCTCTGCCAGGCTCCAGTCGAGTTCGGGAGCTTTGTGTATTTCGCGGCGGAGCATTTTAAGCTGACTGATACCGATAAAGCCTTTGCCCTTTGGCTTGCTGTCGTTAAGTTTATCCCACAGTGCAGAGATGCACGTTTCGGGCGGAGCAGTCACATATCCGCATACATAGTAGGGTTCAGGCAGAAATCCTACAGCCGAGCC